>JASFTU010000133.1:0-6166 GCA_050050635.1 Candidatus Brocadiaceae bacterium | reverse complement strand
ACCCGATCACCAGGCTGCTCTTCGGGTTCTCGTGCAGCAGCCACGGAAGGTACCCCAGCATCTTGTGCACCCGGAGGTCACCGTAGTTGCCGACCGCCGTGGTGAAGCCGTCGATCATCAGTCCCCTCTCCCCGCTGGGAAGCTCCGGGACCGCTACCGTGGCGCTGACCCCCTCCCGGTAGTAAACGAAGTGGGTGAAGGGCCGCTCCCTCAGCCAGTGCTCGAAGCGCAGCTCGGACGGAGTGAGTCCCAGCGCGCCGACCGCCAGCACCACTCCCCCGACGCCCGCGGCAAGCTTCAGCTTCCCCGATCGGAGCGGCTCGAACGCCACCAGCGAGGCACCAATGAGCAGGTTGATGACGGCGGTGACGGCGACGGCCTTCGCCATGCCGATGAACGGGATCAGCACGAATCCAGCCACGAAGGAGCCGAAGATGGAGCCGATGGTGTCCAGGCAGCCGATCGTGCCGATCCTCCTGCCCAGGGCGTCCAGAGTGCGCGTGTAAATCTTGCTCACGATCGGGAAGGTGGTCCCCATAAGCGTCGTCGGGACCAGCAGGACGAGGAACCAGATGAGGTTCTCCAGCGCTCCCGACCACCACGCCTCCAGGGATGCCCTGTAGGTCTGCCTCAGCAGGCCCGGAAGCAGCTTGAACACCGGCAGCATGGCGATGGCCGACACGCCGATGGCGATCTCCATCAAGCCAAAGAGGGCCAGCAGGCTCCTCGTCCGGTCGATGAAGCGAGCGATGATGAAGCTGCCCAACGACAGGCCGAAAATGAAACTGATCAGGATGGTGCTGAACAGGTACACCGTCTTGTGATGCGACATCCCCGTGAGCACGCGAGTCCAGACGACCTCGTAGGACAACGCGCAGAAGCCCTCTATGCCGAATGCCCAGAGCACGAGGGTGCGGACGTGACGGGGGTAGGTCGGCGCCGCCACCGGCGGGGCGTCTCCGTTCTGGTCGTCCGGACCCTCTTCGCTCGCTTGCGGCGATGGTTGCGACCTGTCGGCTTTCACGGACGCCACGTACGCCAGCGCGGCCACGGCGAGATTGATCGCCGCCGCGGTGCCGATGGTGAAATGCATGCCCACGGTGCGAATCAGGAAGAAGCCGGCCGCGAAAACTCCGATGACCGCGCCCAGGTTGTTGGCGGCGTAGAGATGACCCATGTCGCCGCCCAGTCGCTTCAGCCGCCCCACGAAGAACTTGCTCAGCACGGGCAGGGTCCCACCCATCAGGGTCGTGGGCAGGATCAGGAGGCCGAACGACAGGCCGAAACGAACCAGGCTTCGCATGTAGAAACTCGCCGGGAACTGCCGATGCAGCGCCACGTACGCCTGCGTAAGCCGGCCCAGAAGAGAGGGGAAGAGCAGGGCGAACAGGCCGATGCCCAGTTGGAGCAGAGCGAAGACCCCGAGCGGGTTGCCGGCCCGATCAATCCACCTGCCAAACAGGTAAGCGCCCAGCGCGAGGCCGGCCATGAAGGTCGTAACGACGGTCGCCACCGCGTAAACCGTGACGCCGAAGACGTCCCCGAACATGCGCACCCAGACCACCTGGTAGATGAGCGCGCTCACTCCGGAAAGGAAGAACAGGAACAGAAGCAGCCTGCGCATGCTCTTCTCAGACATCGCTCCTCCACTCCGCGGCCCACCCCGGCGAAGCCGGCACGGGAGTCCCTGCTGAGCGATACTGTGCCCGGGATGACGCTGAGCAGGCCGGTAGCTGGATGGTCACGGATTCCCGGAGATCAGGAGGCAACGGTCACGGAGACAGGAGCGGACATAGAACGGGGCGCGCAACGCGGGGAGCCCCGAGTATTCCACGTCTCCCAAACCACTCTGGAGCGGCACGCCCGCTCACGGGGCCGCCGGTCCGCGACACTATATCAGCAAACCGACCACCGGTCAACGTATGGGGAGCCCCGGATCCCCCGGTCAGGAGGCGGCCGCCCCCGCCTCTCGCGAGTGGGCAACGATCAGGGTCATATCGTCCCTCACGCCGCTGTCCTTCTCCAGGTGGTCGAGCACATCGGACAGGATCGCCTCGCAGCACGATTCAGCCGGTTGTGGGCCCAGTTCACGTTGCAGTTCCGCGATCCGCTCTGCCGAGTAGCGCCGCCCGGACGCATCGCGGACATCCGATATGCCGTCGGTATAGGCGATCACACACCATGGCTTCCCGACGATGGGAATCTCTGCCGGCCGCGCCTCGCGCTCTCGCATCATCCCCCACGCAAAGGTGGCCGCCTCCTCCACCTTCTCCCGCCTCTCCTCACCACACAGAATCAACGGCCAGGGATGTCCGGCGGAGAGGACCCGGAGTGTCTCCGAGGCCACGTCCAGGAACACCAGCAGCCCGGTGACGAAGTAGCCCTCCTCTGCATGCGTGAAGACCATCTCATTCAGCTCCCGGTCGAGCCTGTTCAGGTCCCAGCCCGAGCGGGCCCCCAAGCGGAAACAGGCCTGGATGTTGCTCATCAGGAGGGCAGACGGCAGCCCGTGCCCCATGGCGTCCGCAAGGATGATTGCGACGCGATCCGGCCCTATCGCGCGGTAGTCGTAGTAGTCGCCACTGACGCTGAGGGCGGGCACGTTCCGCCCCGCGATGTCCAGGCGCGGATGCAGATTGGTCTCCGTCGGCAACAGGTTGAGCTGGAGCCGCCGGGCGGCGTCAAGCTCCCGATGCAGAGACTCGGCCATCTTGCTGACGTCCCGCAGCTCCATGTTCTCCCATACGAGCCCGGTCTGACGCGCCAGCAGGGCCAGGAAGTCGATCTGTTCGTCAGAGACCCGCCACGCCGGCCAGCCGGCCTCCGTGCAGATCCGCCCCAGCCTTCTTCCCTCCAGCCCCCTGATGGGGAACACGATGACGCAGCCCTCGGCCCCGCCCTTCGCCCCTTCCTTCTCCCCCTCGCCGTGCCGGAACACCTCCCAGCTGATTGCGCCGCCCTCCTCGGCCGCCTCTACCTGCGGGACCAGCTTCACCGGCAGCCCATTGGCATCGGTCGGTTCGCACGAGTCGTCCAGGACCGCTCGCCACTCGCAGGCGCTCTCACGGTCCACTCCCACGGCCACCCGGTCGGGCCCGACCGCGCGGGCCACTTCGGCGGCCACCCCATCGAGGAGGTTCCCGAGGCAGTCCGCTCTGCAGAGCCGCCCCACGGCCTCATCCAGGCGGTCCAGAAGATCAGTCGTCAGGGAGCGACCGGCGATCGCATCGGGGGAGACGACCACGCGGCGACGCTGGTCGTCCGGCGGGAACTCCAGCTGCCACTCGCCCGCACGCTTCTCCTCCACGCCATGGAGCAACGTCAGGACGCGGTCACCCACCTGAATGCGGTCCCCCTCTGCCAGCGGGGCGACGTAGACCGGGGTGCCATTGACCAGGGTGTCGCCGCGGCTGGCCAGGTCCATGATGGACCATTGGCCGCCCTGCCGTCGCTCCAGGCGTGAATGGAAGCCGGAGACCTCCGGGGAGTCGAGGCAGACGTCGCAGGCGGAGTTGCTGCCTATGATGGCACCGGCTTTCGTGAGCGCGCACTCCCCCTGCTTGCCTTCGGCGTCCTCCCACACCAGCCGGTAGTCTCCACTCGCCATGGCCTCCCCCTGCGAGCTGGATCCTGGTCCGGGCAGGGCGAACGAACCCGCCGCCTGGACCGACCGGATTGTAGGCGCTCCGAGCGCGGATGGCAAGGATTATCCGGTCCGTGAGCCGCCGTGATCTCGCTGAACGGCGCCGCGTGGGGAAAGGAACCATGAAGAGAAATGGTGGAGACGAAGGGATTCGAACCCTCGACCTCGGCAGTGCGAGTGCCGCGCTCTCCCAGCTGAGCTACGTCCCCGGAACTCATTATATGCACCCTAACGCTCCGGCGCAAGACGCAAGCGCCGGGCCACGGGTGCCGGGACTTCCGTCACTGCCGTGCCTCCGGATGGAGGTCCAGGAGCTCCTCGATCAGTTCATGCCCGTGTTCCACCTCGGTCTCGGAGGCACCGGCATGTGCCTCGGTGAACGGCACGCCCGAGGCGGCCCGGACCTCTGCACCCCAGATGGCGAACGGCACGGCGTCGCGCTTGTGCTTGCCGTCCTCAACCGAGGTCAGGTGATCGGGCAGCACCAGGAGCCGGAGGTCGCCTTCGGCATCGGCCCGGGCCATCAGCGGGCCGATGATCTCGCTGTCCACCTGCTCGATCGCCCGCACCTTGGCCTTCACGTCGCGGTCGTGGCTGGCCTCGTCGGGCGCCTCAACGTGAACCAGGACGAGATCGTAGTCCCCCAGCGCATCGATGGCGTAGCGCCCCTTGGCCGCGTAGTCGGTGTCGGTATAGCCGGTGGCTCCGGGCACTTCGATGACGTCCCAGCCGGCCAGCCGGCAGATGCCGCGCACCAGGTTGACAGCGCTTATGGCCGCACCGCGGCATCCGAACCGGTCCTCGAAGTTATCCATGTTCGGCTTCTTGCCGGGACTCCACAGCCAGACCATGTTGGCCGGGTTCTTGCCCAGGTCGACGCGGACCTCGTTCACCTCGTGGCGCTCCAGCACGTCTCGCGACTGCTGCATGAGTCCGATCAGGAACTCATCGCCCCCGCCGACGGGATAGTGCTCGCCATAGGGCTCCCCGACGATGTGGTGCGGCGGCGTGGTCTCCGCATCGATCGCCTCCGGGCCGCCGTACATCATGACGTGGCGGTAGCTGTTGCCGGGGTGGAAGCTGAGTTCGCTGCCCCCGAGCCGCTCGTCGAGGGCTTCCAACAGGACAGAGGCCTCTTCGGTGGATATGTGGCCTGCAGTGAAGTCGGCCAGCGTGTCATCGGCCACCGTCACCAGGTTGCAGCGCACGGCCCAGTCATCGGGCCCCATTGAGATCCCCAGGTCGGCCGCCTCCAACGGACCGCGCCCGGTGAACCACCTCATCGGGTCATATCCGAGCACGCTCATCATGGCGACGGCGCTGCCGGGTGCCATGCGCCGGGGCACGTTTCGGGTAAGACCGAGCAGTCCTTCCCGAGCGGCGCGGTCCAGATTCGGCTTCCGGGCTGCTTCCAGCGGCGTCTTGCCACCCAGTCGTGTGACCGGGTAGTCGGCCGCACCGTCCGGAACAACTATGCAGTGCTTCATCTGGCCCTCCCGGAGTGTGTACGTAGGGGGCAGTCGCTCAGATGTCCACCACCCGAAGCATCCGGGTGCGTTCGCCCCTGATGACCTCCAGGTCGTTGATCCTCTCCAGCGCGCGTTGCATCGGCGCTTCGCGCGCCAGGTGGCTCATGAACACCACCGGCACGAAGCGCTCCCCACCGTCCGCTGTCTCCTGCTGGCGGACAGAGGCTATGCTGATATCCTCCTCGGCCAGCACACCGGCCACCTGCGCCAGCACGCCGGGCCGATCCAGACAGTCCAGGCGGAAGTAGTAGCGGCCCTGGATCTCTCCGAACGGCACCAGGTCCACCTTCGGGACTTCACCGAACTGCGACATGCCCGCGAAGTCCACCTGGTAGGTGCCCAGGGCAACGCGGGCTATGTCCGCCACCACGGCGCTGCTGGTGGGCATGCGCCCCGCTCCCTGACCGGTCAGAATGATCTCCCCCGCGCGGTCACCGTGAATGCACACCGCGTTGTAAACGCCGCTCACAGATGCCAGCGGGTGATCCTCGTGCAGCAGCGCCGGGTGAACCCGAAGGTCGAGCCGACCGTCCCGCCGGATGCCTATGGCCAGGAGCTTCAGCGTGTAGCCCAGCGCCCGGGCATAGGTGAGGTCGTTCAGCTCCACCCCGCTGATTCCCTCGCAGGGCAGCTCGGCCAGATCCACGTTCACACCGAACGCCAACCGCGCGAGCACGGCCAGCTTGTGGGCCGAATCCAACCCCTTCACGTCCAGGGCCGGGTCGGCCTCTGCGTAGCCCCGCTCCCGCGCCTCGTCCAACGCCTGCTCGTAGGGCACGCCGAGTCCCAGCATACGGGTCAGGACGTAGTTACAGGTCCCATTCACAATTCCGTAGAGGCTCTGAATGCGGTCACCGACCAGCGCGTTCCTCATCGCCGCGATCACGGGAATGCCGCCGGCCACACTGCCCTCGAAGGCGACGCAGCGCCCGTTCTCCCTGGCGAGGCGGAAGAGCCCATCTCCCGCCTCGGCGAGCAGCGCCTTGTTGGCCGT
>JASFTU010000132.1:0-6167 GCA_050050635.1 Candidatus Brocadiaceae bacterium | reverse complement strand
TCGGAGCCGGGAGAACCGGGCGACCGAGGTGGCGCAGATCAGCCAGGGCCTGAAGGCTCTTGCGCGCGAGCTGAACTGCCCGCTGGTGGCCATAGCCCAGCTGAGCCGACGCGTAGAGCAGGAGCAGCGCCGGCCGCGCCTCAGCGACCTGCGGGAAAGCGGCGCCATCGAACAGGACGCCGACGTCGTCCTGCTACTGCACCGGCCGTACATCCCGGGCGACGTGGACGACGAGGGCGATACGCCGGGCTCCGAGGCCGACCTCATCGTCGCCAAGCAGCGCAACGGCCCCACGGGCCTGGTAAGGCTCGTGTTCCGGAAGCGCTTCCTTCGCTTCGAGTCCCGCTCCACTCAACCGAACCTCCAGTGACGCCACAGCCATGAGCCAGAACTCTGAGATCACCATACGACGACGCCACCGGGTCGGGTGCCTGGTTCTGGCGGCCTGCCTGTGGTTGCTGACCCCCGTCGGGGCTGCAGAGGCGGCCACGGTCGCACGGATCCGGGTGCGCAACAACAGGTTGCTCACCCGGGAGGAGATCCTGGACTCCGTCGGACTGCGGGAGGGCATGCCCTTCGACCACGAACGGGTCAAGGAAACCGTGGCCGACTGGAACGCTGCCCGGGAACTGGGGACGATGTCCTTCCGCGTCGAGCCGACCGAGGAGGGCGACGTGGAGCTGATCCTGGAGGTGTCTGAGAGAGTGAAGGTGACCCGCGTCGCCTTCGAGGGGAATGAACGTTTCTCGGCGAAACGGCTCGCCGAGCTGGTGGGCATCGAGCCCGGCGACAGCGTCAGCCCGCTGGAGATCCGCGCCGCCGCGCAGCAGATCGAGTTCGCCTACCAGGAAGAAGGGTTCTCCGTGACCTCCGTGGAGGGCCTGGTCACGGTCCCAAGCGCCGAAGAGCGCAGCCTGACCTTCTACGTGACGGAGGGTCCCCGGACCTTCGTGGAAGAGATCGTCTGTCATGGCAATGAGCACGTGGACGCCGAGGAGATAGAGGACGCCATGCAGAGCCGGGAGCGCGGGTGGATCAGCTGGTTCTGGCCCGGATGGTTCGACAAGGAAACCTTCCAGGACGACCTCCCGCGCGTGCAGTCGTTCTACCGGAGCAGGGGGTTCCTGGACGCAGAGGTCAGCGGTTACCCCACCTACAGCGACGACATGGAGCGCGCTGCGCTGCACGTGGTCATCGAGGAGGGCTCCCTCTACCACGTCAGGGAAGTGATGTTCGAGGGCAACACGCTGTTCCGCGACGACGAGCTCCTCAGAGCCATCCCACTGGAGGCGGGCGAGCCCTACCGCCCCGGCGACCTGGATGCTGCGCTGGCGCAGATATCGGAGCTCTACGCCGACCAGGGGCGGGTGGACGTGATCGAGCGGAAGGGCAATCTGTCCGGTGAACCCGTTTTCCCCGAGAAGGGCACGGACGTTACCGTACGGATCCGCGTGGAAGAAGGCGACCCGGTCTACATCCGGCGCATCCACATACGCGGCCTGACGAAGACCAGAGAGAACGTCGTGCGGCGGAACCTGAACATCTATCCCGGACAACGGGCCGGTCGCAGCCGGCTGGAGGAGAGCGAGCGCCTGCTGAGAAACACGGGATTCTTCGACGAGACCGCTCCCGATCCGGTCGAGATCACCCTGGAGCCCGATGAGGGGACGCTGCGCGATGCAGTGGTCCGTGTGAAGGAGGGACCGACCGGGCGTCTGCTGCTGGGCGCGGGGATAGGCAGTGAGTCCGGCCTGCTGGGGGAGATCTCCCTGGTGGAGGACAACTTCGACATCACCAACTTGCCCTCAAGCTGGCGGGATCTGTGGCGGGGCAATGCATTCCGGGGAGGCGGCCAGCGCCTGGGCCTCATCCTGCGGGCCGGGACCGAGCGCTCGTACTACTCCATCTCCTACCTGAATCCGGCCGTCCGGGACAGTGATTACAGCTTCGGGGTTGACATCTACTCGACCGGTGTCGCGCGCGAGGAGTTCGATGACAACCGCACGGGCTTCAGCGTCACGGGCGGACAGCGGCTGTCCAAATTCGTCAGGCGCAGCGTCTCGCTCGGCTACGAGAGCATCGACGTAGATGACGTCGATGCCACCGCTGCCGCAGAGATTCGTCGTGACGAGGGCTCCCATTCGAAGCCCTTCGTACGGTTCAACGCCAACCTGGACCGGCGCGACAGCCGCTTCTCCCCCAGTGAAGGACACTACCTCGGGGCGGAGCTGGAAGCGGCGGCCTCCGACGTGGAAACCGTCAAGCTGACACTGAGAGGCGAGAAGTATTGGACGGTGCGGGACGACAACGGCCGGCACAAGCACGTGGTGGGCGTGCGCGGCCAGATGGGTATGGTTGACTCCTACGGCGACAGGGTCCCCGTCTTCGAACGTTTCTATGCCGGCGGCATCCGCACGCTGAGGGGCTTCGAGTACGAGGGTGTCTCGCCGGTGGATCCGGCTACGGAAGATCAGATCGGCGGCGAGTCGATGCTGGTGGGCTCGGTGGAGTACAGCCTGCCCATCACCGCCCGGGACAACGTCCGCTTCCTCACGTTCATGGACGCCGGCTACGTGGAGGAAGACGTGGAGGACGTGCTGACCGGCTGGGATGAGATGCGGCTCTCGGTCGGGGTCGGTCTCCGGTTCCGGGTGCCTCTGTTTGGGGCGACGACCATCGAGATCGACCTGGCAGCCCCCCTCGTGAAGGAGTCGGAGGACGAGACCCAGACCCTCCACTTCTCCCTCGGAGCGGAACGCAGGTTTTGACGTGAGCACTCCGTTTGCGTACCTTATTGGGCGATTGCCCGGACGGAAAGGATGCCGGTATGCGTAATCTGACCAGGACTGGCTGGGTGGCGCTGAGCGTGGCGTTGGTCTGCGGGCTCCTGTGGGTCGCCTCCGGCGCCGCTCAGGAAGAGGCCCCGACGGGGCGCCCTTCGATGCGCATCGCCGTGGTGGACATGGCGGCCGTCCTGAGAGGCAGCAAGCAATGGCGCGATGCGGCCGAGGAACGCCTGCGCCTGATGGAGAGGATGCGACGCACACTCACCAAACTCAGCCAACAGGTGCAGGTGCTGCGCAACGAGTACGAGAACCTGCCCCCGGGTACCGACGAGCGACGACTCAAAGAGCAGGAGATCAGCAGTGCCCTCCAGGAGCTGCAGCAGAACCGGAGCGACTTCGAAGCCCGGATCGCCGAAAACCACAACGAGGCCGCCCGGGAGCTGTTCCGCCGCATCAGTGAGGCCGTCAGTGCCCATGCCGACCAGCACGACCTGGACCTGGTGCTGAAGAAGCAAAGCCTCGACCTGGCCGGTGAGGAGACGGTCGAGCAGAGCCTTCTTTTGGCCACCACGGAGGTGCTCTATGCCGACCCGTCGCTGGACATAAGCGCGGCGATCGTGGAGCGCATAAACGCCGACTATCCCGGACCCATCGAAGCGAAGTGACATGGCGCGTCCGCAGAGAACCATCGCCGAGAGCACAGAACTGGCCGGGGTGGGGCTGTTCTCCGGGCAGGAAGTAACGGTACGCCTCCGGCCGGCCGACGCGTTCACGGGCTACCTGTTCGTCCGCACCGACCTGCCGGACAGCCCCGTCGTGCCCGCCAAGATCGAGGCCGTCGGCAACGGCTACCGCTGCACGACCCTGAACTGGAACAACGTGGAAGTGAAGGCCGTGGAGCATCTGCTGAGCGCCTGCGTCGGTCTGGGGGTGGACAACCTGATGATCGAGGTCGATGCCGATGAGCTGCCCGCCCTCGGAGGCAGCCCGCTGGAATACGGACGGGCGCTCCAGGAGGCGGGCGTCTCCGAGCAGAATGCCGAGCGCCGCGTCCTCCGGCTGGAGGAGACGGTTTCCGTGCCGCAGGGGCGCGCCACCATCGTGGCCATGCCCCAGGAGGAAGGCTTTACGGTCAGCTACGTGCTGGACTTCGACGAAGGCTACCACCCGACGGAGGCCTTCACAGTATCGCTCGAACCCGAAAGCTACATGCAGGAGCTTGCCCCGGCGCGCACCTTCGGCCTGGGGGAGGACTACGAGGAGTTCCGCCGGCTCTCGCTCGGTGGCGGCATAACCGACGAGAACGCGTTCGTCCTCTGCAGAGACGGTTCGGTCAAGAAGCCGCGCAGCGGGGAGCCGGCTGAGCTGCATTTCCCCGACGAGGCGGTTCGCCACAAGGTCGTGGATCTTCTCGGCGACCTGGCGCTCGTGAACGCCGACCTCCAGATGCGCATCGTGGCCGTGCGGAGCGGACACAGGCTGAACACCTCACTCGCCCAGCAGTTCCATCGGCTGATGGCCGAGGAGACCGGGCGGGAGGAGTACCTGGACGTCCTGGAGATACGGCGCATACTGCCCCACCGCTACCCCTTCCTGATGGTGGACCGGGTGCTCCGGGTGGAGGGTGAGAACAAGCTGGTGGCGGTGAAGAACTGCTCCATCAACGAGCCCTACTTCCAGGGACACTATCCGGAGTACCCCATCCTGCCGGGCGTCCTGCAGCTGGAGGCGCTGGCGCAGTCTGCGGGGCTCCTGCTGCTGCGCAAGCTGGAGCATACCGGCCGGGTCTGCATGCTGGTGGGCGTCAACGGGGCCAAGCTTCGCCGACCGGTCAATCCGGGCGACCAGCTCACGCTGGAGGTGGAGGCGGTGCGGGTGCGCTCCCGCACGGCCCTGGTCAAAGGGCGCGGAACCGTGGACGGTGAACTGGCCTGCGAGGCGGAGATGAGCTTCATGCTGGTCGACGCAGACGCTCTCTGAACCCCGACCGCTCCGGAGAACAGCACCATGAAGATACATCCGACCGCAACGGTGGAAAGCGGAGCTAAGATTGGGAAGAACGTCGAGATCGGCCCCCAGACGTACATCGATTCCGATGTGGTTATCGGTGATGACTGCGTCGTCCAGCATGGCTGCCACATCGAGGGCGACGTCACCCTGGGCAGGAACAACATCCTGGGACCCTACGTCGTGCTCGGTACGCCGCCGCAGGACCTCAAGTACCACGGGCAGCGAACGGAGCTGATCATCGGTGACGACAACATGTTCCGCGAGTTCGCCACGGTCAACATTGGAACGGTCACCGGCAACGGCGTCACGCACATCGGCAACCGCAACTACTTCATGATCTGCAGCCACGTCGGGCACGACTGCGTCATCGAGCACGACGTAGTCCTGGTGAACGCCGTGCTGCTGGGCGGACACTGCCACGTTGAGACCGGCGCGAAGCTGATGGGGGGCGTCGCGGTAAACCCCTTTGTCACAATCGGGAAGCAGGCCTACGTGGGGGGGCTGAGCCGGATCGTGCACGACGTGCCACCGTTCATGATCGTGGAGGGCAACCCCTCCAGAGTGCGCGGGGTCAACGAGATCGGCCTGGAGCGGGCAGGCTACCAGCGGGAAGTGATCGAGGAACTCGCCGAGGCCTACAAGTCGATCTATCGCACCCGGGAGCTGAACCGGTCGCGGGTCTATGAAGAGCTGGAGAACAACCCCGACGCCCAGCCCGAGACCGTCTATCTGGTGGAGTTCCTCCGGCGCTCCCAGAAAGGCGTCCACGGTCGCTACCTGGAGAGTCTGAGACAAAGCTAAACCGAGGGCAGATATGAACTCCGAGGAAGAGAGAAGAATCGTGCAGCGCGTCGCCGTGTTCGGTCTTGGCCGTTTCGGACTGGGCCTGGCGATCAGGCTGGCGGAGCTGGGGGCGGACGTGCTGGCTGTGGACTCCGACAAGGAGCTTGTCGAGCAGGCCGACCAGCGCGTCTCCCGCGCCGTCTGTCTCGACGCCACCAACGAGTTCGCGATGCGCAAGCTCAGCCTCGAAGACATAGACCTTGCGATGGTCTGCATAGGGCGCAACATCGAGGCCGGGCTGCTGATCACCGCCGTGCTCCAGCGGCTCGGCGTGGGCGAGATCTGGGTCCGTGCCATCGACCAGAATCAGGCCCAAATACTCGAGGCGATGGGAGTAACGACCATCATCAGCCTGGAGAAAGAGATGGCCCGACAGGTGGCCCAGAAGGTCATGATGCCCGGCATCCAGGTAATCGCCCCCATCACCACCGAGCACGCCCTGGCCGAGGTGAAGGCCAAGCCCGAGTTCGTCGGCAAGACGCTCGACGAGCTTGCCTTCCGCAATACCTACGGGTTGAACATTGTGGC
>JASFTU010000131.1:0-6230 GCA_050050635.1 Candidatus Brocadiaceae bacterium | reverse complement strand
GGCCCCCGCGCCTGCCCGCCGGACTTGCCCCGCCGCACGGGCTACGCTACAATCCACGGTTCGCTTTCCCGCCCCTATTCCGCTGCCATGGCGCAGGTGAGAAAAGCAATCATCCCGGCCGCGGGTTCCGGCACCCGTCAGTACCCCGCCAGCAGCGGCGTGCGCAAGGAGTTCTTCGTGTTGGCCGACCGGGACGGCTTCTCCAAGCCGCTTGTCCAGATGGCCGTCGAGGAGGCGCTGACGGCGGTCGAAGAGGTGTGCATCGTTTGCCAGCCCGGTGCTCAGGGAAGCTTCCGGCGGCACTTCGCGGCCATCCCGGAAGAGGTCCGGCCACGCTACGACGGGAAGCCATGGGCATACGAGTGGTCGGAGAAGCTGGCGCGGATGGGGGAACGTCTCTGCTTCGTCGAGCAGGCCGAGCAGGAAGGGCTCGGCCATGCCGTGTGGTGCGCCCGGGACTGGGTGGGCGACGACCGTTTCCTCGTCCTGCTCGGAGACCACGTTTACGTCAGCCTCAGCGGGGTGCCCTGCGCCCGACAGCTCGTCGAGGCGGCCGGGGAAGGCAACGCCACCGCCCTCGTTCCGGTGCCCATCGAGCGGGTAGGGCGCTTCGGCCTCGCCCGCGGTCGGCTGCGTACGCCGGGCGGCAGGCTGGTCGAAGTGGAGGGCTTCATTGAGAAGCCGGACGCGGAAGTGGCCCGCGACCTCTGTCGGGTTGAGGGCGTGCCGGAGGGGCGCTACCTGGCTCATTTCGGCATGCACGTGTTCACCCCCGCCGCGCTGGAGGTGCTGGACAGGATGATCCGCGGAGGCCGGCGCCAGGCGGGAGAGTTCCAGTTGACCGGTGCCCAGGACGAGATCTGTGGCTGCGAACCGTACGTGGGACTTGTGATGGAGGGGTTGAACTTCGATACCGGCACTCCGACGGGGCTCCTGGAAGCCCAGCTTGCCCTCGCGCTGGCCGGTGAGCTGGCACCGGACGCCGAGCGGATCTGGGCGAGGCTGACTGAAGCGCTGGGGCGGGGATGAGATTCGAAGTCTTGCACAAGGAGAAGCTGGCCGAGGATATCTACCGGGTGAGCATCCACGCGCCGCGCATCGCCGTGGCGCGGCAGGTGGGCCAGTTTGTTGTCGTCCGGCCGGCGCGGCACGGGGAACGCGTGCCCCTCACCATCGCGCAGGCGGACCCCCAGGCGCTCAGCATCACCATCGTCTTCCAGGTTGTCGGCGAAAGCACGGAGCAGCTTGCCCGGCTGGAACCGGGCGACCTTGTCGAGGATGTGGTGGGCCCGCTGGGCACCCCCACCCAGACAGAGCCCTGCGAGCACGCGGTGGCGATAGGGGGAGGGGTGGGCATAGCGCTCATCTGGCCCATCGCCGGGGTCCTCGCTCGCCAGTGCTCGCGGGTCACCGGGATCATCGGCGCACGGCGCGCCGACCTGCTGATTCTGCGCTCCGAGCTTTCGTCCATCTGCGATGAGCTGAAGATCGCTACCGACGACGGCTCTGCGGGGTTTCACGGATTTCCCACCGATATCCTCGAGAGCATGCTGGAGGCCGGAGAGGAGGTGAACGCCGTTTACGCCGTCGGGCCGGTGCCGATGATGGAGGCGATCAGCGGCGTGACCCGCCCGTACGGGATCAGGACGATCGTCAGCCTCAATCCCATCATGGTGGACGGCACCGGCATGTGCGGGGGCTGCCGCGTCAGCGTCGGGGGGGAGACCAGGTTCGCCTGCGTGGACGGACCCGAGTTCGACGGCCATCAGGTGGACTTCGCGGAGCTGGCCCGCCGGCTGACGCAGTATGACCGCCGGCCCCGGGCCCGTGAGCTGCCCCGCTACGAGCCGGCGCACGAGTGTGACCGAGAGCACACGGCTCTGCAGAACGCCATGCTGGAGGCGGGCGAGCACGCGGAGCGGGCAATCGACATCCCGCATCAGCCGATGCCGGAGCAGCCGCCGGAGGCGCGGGTCAGGAACTTCGAGGAGGTGCCGCTCGGGCTCCGGCCCGAACAGGCGGTGATGGAGGCCCGGCGCTGTCTGCAGTGCCGGAAGCCGCAGTGCGTGGAGGGTTGCCCGGTCGGCATCGACATCCCGGGCTTCATCCAGTGCATCGCGGAGGGGGATTTCCTCGGCGCCGCCCGGACCCTCAAGGAGGACAACACGCTGCCGGCCGTCTGCGGACGGGTCTGCCCGCAGGAGGACCAGTGCGAGGGCCTCTGTGTGCTGGCCGAGCGCGGCGAGCCGGTGGCCATCGGCAACCTGGAGCGCTTCGCCGCCGACTACGAGCGAGGGAGCGGGCAGGTGGAGGTGCCGCAGGTCAAAGAGAGCCGGGGCGTCCGCGTGGCGGTGGTCGGCTCCGGTCCGGCCGGGGTGACGGCGGCGGGTGAACTCGCCCGCCTGGGGTATGTACCCACAATCTTCGAAGCGCTCCACGAGCCGGGCGGTGTGCTCACCTACGGCATCCCGGCCTTCCGTCTGCCCAAGGACGTCGTCGCCCGGGAGGTGGACCTTGTCCGCTCGATGGGCGTGGAGATTGTCTGCGACTTCGT
The DNA here is from genome assembly GCA_050050635.1 of Candidatus Brocadiaceae bacterium. Lineage (GTDB taxonomy): Bacteria > Planctomycetota > Brocadiia > SM23-32 > SM23-32 > JASFTU01. The sequence continues at coordinate 3,676 of JASFTU010000131.1, read as the reverse complement.
CGTCGGCAAGACGGCGACCGTGCAGGACCTGCTCGAGGAAGACTACGAGGCTGTCTTCATCGGATCGGGGGCGGGGACTCCCATCTTCGGCGGCGTGCCGGGCGAGAACCTGAACGGGGTGCTGAGCGCCAACGAGTACCTGACGCGCGTGAACCTGATGCGCGGCTACAGGCGGGACTACGCGACGCCCGTCATGGTGCGCGACCGGGTCGCCGTCCTGGGCGGGGGCAACGTGGCGATGGACGCCGCGCGTACGGCACTGAGACTCGGCGCGGGCGAAGTGCGCATCGTGTATCGCCGCAGCGTGGAGGAGTCGCCGGCCCGCGACGCCGAGCTTGCCCACGGCGAGGAGGAAGGCATCCAGTTCATGTGGCTGACGAACGCCGTCAGAGTGCTGGGTGACGAGGACGGCTGGGTGACCGGCCTGCGCTGCGTGCGGATGGAGCTGGGGGAGCCGGGGACCGACGGCAGGCGGCGTCCGTTCCCCATCGACGGGTCGGAGTTCGAGTTCCCCACCGACATGGTCATCGTGGCCTACGGGAACCGCCCACATCCCCTGGTGCCGAGGACCACGCCCGGATTGGAAGTGACGAAGTGGGGGACCATCGCGGCTGACGAGGTGACCGGCGCGACGAGCCTGGAGGGAGTATATGCCGGCGGGGACATAGTGACCGGCGCGGCGACGGTCATCCAGGCCATGGGCGCGGGCAAGCGTTCGGCGGCGGCCATTCACGAGTACCTCAGCCGGCGGGAGGAGGCCGCCTCCTGAGGAGGGCCCCGCTCAGTCGCGCATCGTCCTGATGTAGTTCATGCAGAACTCGTCACGCCTGGCCAGTGCCTCGGCAGCACAGACGGTGTCCATCATCCCCGGTTCGGTGGGATCCAGGATGGCGCTGTCCAGGCCGGCCGTGATGAGGCAACTCAGGTAGGTGCGGTTGATAAGGCCCCGGTTCGGCAGGCCGAAGCTGATGTTCGACAGGCCGCAGGTGGTGTGCACGCCGGGGAAGGATGAGGCGATCCGCTGCACGGCCGTGACGACCTCCATCCCCTGCTCGGGGTTGGTCGCGATGGGTTGGATGCAGGGGTCAATGTAGAGACGTTCCCGCTCGACGCCCGCCTCTTCGGCGGCGCGGAGCAGGCGTTCGGTGATCTCCAGGCGCGTCTCGGCCGTGCCCGGCAACCCACGGTCGTCCAGGGTCAGTCCGATCAAGAGCGCACCCGACTCCGCGGCGACCTCCAGCACCCGGCGCATCTTGCCCTCCTCGGCGGTGACGGAGTTCAGCATGACGGTGTCGCCCTCGATGAGGCTAAGGCCGTGCCGGAGCACCTCCGGGTCGGCGGAGTCCAGGCAGAGCGGCAGGTCGGTGTGCTCCTGGATGATGCGCGCCCCCCAGTCCAGGTTTTCCAGTTCGTGTTTGGGGTCGCTGGCGGCGTTCAGGTCGATGAAGTCGGCTCCGGCTTCGGCCTGGGCACGGACTTCCCGGGCGAGCGCTTCGGCGTCGCGCTCCTGGAAGGCGCGGGCGATGGGCTTGCGGGTGGCGTTGATTCTCTCGGCGATGACCAGCATGTGCGTCCCCTCGCCATAAGACATTGATGCGGAGAACTATAGAGAAGGGAGCGGGTGGAGTCAAACGCACGGTCCGGCGATTATGGTTGCGGCAGGGCTGGGGCTGTGGTACGTTACTTGATGGTCCGCGATCGGTCGGGCCTTTCCTGACACAGCGGAATCTGCGGGCCGTGCTAAGTGGGGCGTTAGCGGTGCCCTGTAACCCGCAACCCGCTTCAGCGGGACTGACCGCTTCGTGAGGCACGGGTTCTCTCTGTGGCCAAGGGGCTGCCCGAACGGCGTTGACAGGCGGGTCCTACGGAGCCGGGCGGCTGTGAACCTGGTCAGGGGCGGAAGCCAGCAGCCATAAGCAGTACCCCGGACTGCCGTGGGGTCACTCGTCCCGAGCCGGTCGGCGGTTACTGCCCTGAGAGACAGCGCCGAGCGAAGTGCACGGCCCGTTTTCCCGAACAAGAGTGCTGCCATGTACGTGGTCTTCGCCCGGAAGTACCGCCCGCTCCGCTTCGAGGACGTCGTGGGGCAGGAGCACGTCACCAGGACCCTGCAGAACGCCGTGCGCAACGACAGGGTGGCGCACGCCTACCTGTTCTGCGGTCCCCGGGGCGTGGGCAAGACCTCCGTCGCCCGCATACTGGCCAAGGCGCTCAACTGCGCGGAGGGACCCACTCCCGAGCCATGCTGCGAGTGCGATGCGTGCGTGCGCATTGCCAGCGGCAGCGACATTGACGTGATGGAGATCGACGGGGCGTCCAACAACAGCGTGGACAACGTCCGGGAGCTGCGCCAGAACGTGGGTCTCTCCCCCGCGCGCAGCCGCTACAAGGTCTACTACATCGACGAAGTACACATGCTGAGCGCGTCCGCCTTCAACGCCCTGTTGAAGACGCTGGAGGAGCCGCCCGCGCACGTCAAATTCATCTTCTCCACCACCGATCCGCGGAAGATCCCGGAAACCGTGCACAGCCGCTGCCAGCGGTTCGATTTCCACCGGATCCCGGATGCCCGGGTCGTGGACACGCTCGGGGAAGTGTGTGCGGAGGAGGGCCTCCAGGTCGAGGAGGGCGGCCTGGCGGCCATCGCGCGCGCGGCCCGCGGAAGCATGCGCGACGCACTGGGCGTTCTGGACCAGCTCGCCGCGTTCGGCGACGAGGTGCACCTCAGCGACGTTCTGGGCATCCTGGGCGCGGTGGACAGGGGATTGGTGGCCGAGCTGGTCGAGGCCCTCGCGGCCGGGGACACGCCGGGTGCGCTCCGTGCCCTGCAGGAGGCGCTGGCCGGCGGCACGTCGGTGGACGATTTCGCGAGCCAGTTCTCCCGGCACCTGCGGGACCTGCTGGTGGCTTCGTACTGCGGGCCGGACGATCCCTCTCTGGCCGGCGCGGCGGCCGACGCGAAGACACTCGGGCACCAGTGCGAGTTGCTCAACCCCGACCAGCTCACCTACATGATCCAGCTCATGCGGGAGGCAACGGTGCGCGCCCGGCGAGAGGGGACGGGCAGGATCGCCCTGGAGCTTGCGTTCATCCGGATGAGCAGGCTCTCTGAGCTGGTGCCGATCGAGGACGCGTTGGAGCGGCTGGAGTCGGGCGGGGGGGCTGCCCCCGCGGGTCGGGGCGCTGCGGCCGCCGGCGCGGCGCACGACGCATCGGCGGCGGAAAGAAAGGAAGCCGTCGGCGTGCTGCGCCGCATGCGCGAGAAGCTGCGCACGAGCAAGGCCGGCTCCGAGGACGCCGCCGTCGAGGCGGAGGTCGCCCCGGAAGGCATCAGCAAGCTGAAGTACAGGCAGCTCCTGGCCTCGGCGGAGAGCCCGGACGTCGCGGAGGAGGCACTGGAGCAGCAATCGCTCATGGAAGCCTTCATCCAGGCAGATGAAAGCCTGGGGCTGAGCCCGCAGCGGCTGGAGAGACACAGTGCACCCGAGGAAGAACCCGAAGAGGGCGAGGAATCTCCACTGACGGAAGGGGAGTAGTGCGATGAGAGGTCTTGGCGGGGCCGGCGATCTGGGCGGCCTCATGAAGCAGGCGCAGAAGCACATGAAGGACCTGCAGCGACGAATGCGCGAGGTCGACGAGGACCTGCGCGAACGGGCCGTCGAGGGCAGCGCAGGCG
>JASFTU010000130.1:0-6234 GCA_050050635.1 Candidatus Brocadiaceae bacterium | reverse complement strand
CCCATCATGACCAGTCGGCGCAGTTTGCCCGGCACCTCCGGGTCCAGGGCGAACAGCAGCCCGATATTGGTCAACGGGCCGATGGTGAGCAAAGTCACCTCCCCCGGGGCCTCCCGTATCGTGCGCCGCAGGAACTCCACCGCCCCAAAGGGCTCGAATTCCTCGGCGTGGGGCCAGTTCGGGAGCACCTCGGCCTGGGGCGCTTCTGGCTGGCGCTGCTCGAACAGGATCGGCGCGTCGCAGCCGCTGTAGATGGGAACGTCCTCGCGCCCGGCCGCGCGACAGATCGCGTCGGCAAGCATGGCGCGGCGCCCGGGCTCACCGGTCACGGTCGTGACGCCGAGCAGATCACACCGCGGTTCGGCCAGCAGGTACGTCAGGCAGACCGCATCGTCGATGTCAGAGCCTATGTCGGTGTCGAGTAGAACGGGGACCCGGTCCTCCATGGCACCCTCCCTCTGTCGGTTGTGGTTCGGCATATTCGGGTTCGCCCGGCGAACGGCTACGCCGACATATACCGGAAGCTGACAGGGGAATAAAGCGACGACGCCGTATTCCTGCGGGGCGCGGTGCAGAGGACGGGTGCGCGGGGTCCCTCCGCTCCAGCGGGCGCGGCCCGCCCGCTGCAGCGGCCAGTTGACGGGATTGACATCCGCCTCGCCATGGGGATATCATGCTACTACCTTTGAGTAGTCCGCCGAGCGTGTGGCAAAGGAGGAAAGCCGTTGATAGCCGACATCCGCCCCCAGGACGGTGTCACCGTGGTGGACATCGAAGGCCGCTTTGACGCGGCAACGGCTCCCGAGATCAAATCGGAGCTGCACGGGCTGATCGAGGAAGGGAACATCCGCCTCGTCATCAACCTGGAGGCCCTGGATTTCATTGACAGCGCCGGTCTCGGGGTGCTGGTCAGTTGCCTGAGACGTGCGGCGGCGGAGGGCGGCGACCTGCGTCTGGCGGAGGTGCCGGCCTTCTGTCGTTCCATCTTCGAGCTGACACGGCTGACGCGGGTGTTCGACGTCAACGAGTCGGAGGCCGAGGCCGTCAAGGCCCTCGATCAAGACGCCGACGGTTGACCTGCCTCCTCCGCTCCCTGTCACTCCACTGAAGAAGCCCAGAGAAGCGGATGGCCGACCCCAAGAAGGTCCTCATTGTCGACGACGAGCCCCACATCCTGCGTTCCCTCGGCTTCGTCGTGCAACGGGCAGGTTATGAGGTGCTCGAGGCCCGCGGCGGACAGCAGGCACTCGACATGATCGCGGAGCACAGACCACACCTTGTGTTCCTGGACATCATGATGCCGGAGCTGGACGGATACGAAGTATGCCGCAGGGTGAAGGCCTCTTCGGACCTGCGCGGCACCTACGTGATCATGTTGACTGCGAAGGGCCAGCAGGACGATTACGAGGAGGGCGTAGAGGCCGGAGCGGACGAATACATGACGAAACCTTTCAGCCCGAGCCGCGCCGTGGAGCGAGTGGAAGCGGTACTGGGTTCCCCGGAGTGAGATGGCAAAGAAGGACAAAAACGAGAAGCTGCGCGTCTGCGTCGTGGCTCCGAAGAGCGTGACCGAGAGCATGCCGAGCCGGATCAAGGGGCGCGAGGTGGAGGCGGTGCGCTGCACCGACGACGAGGAGTTGCTCCAGGCCATAGCGGAGGACGTGCCCGACGCCGTCCTGATGGACGTCAAGCACGCCACCGGTGAGGACAGCCTTCTGGATCAGGTCCTGCGCCGTTACCACAATCTGCCGGTGATCGTCGAAGGGAAAAATCCCGACATCGACACCGTCATCGAGTGCATCAAGAAGCGGGCGGAGGACTTCGTACCGCGAGGGGACCTGGAGGAGAAGCTGCCGGAGAAGCTGCTCAGAGCCGCCGAAGACCACCGCCTCATGGTCGAAGTCAACCAGTTGATGCAGGTCTATGAGAAAGGCGGGGGAAGGCTCGGAGAGATGGTGGGCATCAGTCCGGTCATGTGCGACGTCTACGACACCATCAAGAGCATATGCAACACGGACGCAACCGTGCTCGTCTGGGGCCCCAGCGGTACGGGCAAGGAACTGGCCGCCAAGGCCATCCACACCCTCGGTCCCCGTAACAGCGGCAAGTTCGTCACCGTCAACTGCGCGGCCATTCCCAAGGACCTTCTGGAGAGCGAGCTGTTCGGCCACGAGAAGGGAGCCTTCACCGGCGCGGACCGTCAGCGGATCGGTTGCTGCGAACGGGCGGACAAGGGGACGCTCTTCCTCGATGAGATCGGAGAGATGGACCTCGGCCTCCAGTCCAAGCTGCTCCGTTTCCTGCAGAACCACATCTTCACGCGGGTGGGTGCCACCGAAGACATCGAGGTGGATACCCGCGTCATCGCGGCCACCAACAAGGACCCCCTGGAGGAGATTGAGAAGGGGTCCCTGCGGGAGGATCTCTACTACCGCCTCAACGTGGTACCCATCTACCTGCCCCCCCTGGACGAGCGCAAGGAGGATATCCCCGTCCTGGCGGAGCACTTCCTGCGCATGATGTGCGAGAAGTATTACAAGTACTTCTACGACTTCTCACCGGACGCCGTGCGGCTGATGCTCGGCTATTCCTGGCCGGGCAACGTCCGCGAGCTGCGCAACACGATCGAGCGCATCGTCGTGTTGGCGACCACCGACAGGGTCACCCCCGACCTTTTCCCGGCACGGATCCGCGAGGCGGCCGCCGACGCCGACGTTGCCGACCTGGAGGTCGAGCAGGCCCTGGAGCACATCAAGAACAGCCTTCACGCCCCGGAGGGGGAGCCGGGCGGCGAAGAGGACGTGTTGCCGTTCGTGGAGGTGGAGAAGCGGGCCATACTGGCCGCGGTGAGCAAGTGCAACGGGGACATCAGCAAGGCCGCCCGGAAGCTGGGCCTCAGTCGCGCCACCCTCTATCGGAAGCTGGACAAGTACGGCGTGCGCTGAGGGGCACTCACGCCAGTGAACACAGCACCTCCACTCCCTCCTCGATGACGCCGTCGTCCGCCGCGAAGGAGATGCGGAAGTGCGTCCTGCGCTCACTGAACACGCTGCCCGGAATCACCAGGACACTGCGCTCGATCGCCCGGCGGCAAAATGCGTCCCCGTCGCCCCCGGGCGCTTCGACGAAGGCGTAGAATGCCCCCTCGGGCCTGTTGAGTCTGAACCTGTCCTTCAGTCCCTCGTAGAGGATGTCCCGCTTCGCGTGGTAGGCGCGCACGTGAAGCTCGGGGGACATCTCCAGCGCCACCACGCCCGCGAACTGGGCGATGGACGGGGCGCAGACGAAGCTGAACTGCTGGAGCTTGCGCATCTCGGCCACGATCGGCTCAGGGCCTATCGCGTAGCCGAGCCGCCAGCCCGTCATGGCGAACGACTTGCTGAAACCATTCAGCAGCAGGACGTTGTCGCTGAAAGACGCCGGACTGGGGGAGTCACTGTCGTAACAGAACGCGCGGTAGATCTCGTCGCTGACGATGAAGACTTCATTCTTCTCGGCCCAACGGGCGATCCGCCACAGGTCCCGCCTGGGCATCACCATCCCGGTCGGGTTGCAGGGGCTGTTCAGAACGAGGACTTTGGCCTCCTGCGCCCCGGCCTCTTCCAGCCTTTCCACCGTCAGGCGGAAGTCGGGGTACGTGTCCACGTAGATGGGCACGCCGCCCAGCAGTCGGCAGAGGTGCTTGTACATCACGAAGTAGGGATCCGGGATGGCCACCCTGTCGCCGGGGTTTATCAGAGCCATGAAGGAGAGCAGTATGCCGCCGGAGACCCCGCTGGTGATCAGTACGCTGTCGTGGCCGATCCCGGTCTGACGCTTCTCGTACCTGAGGACGGCTTCGCGCAGTTCCTGGAGTCCCTGGGTGACGGTGTACTTGTTGTGGCCGGTTTCGATAGCGTGCATGGCCCGCGCCTTGATGGGCTCGGGCACGTCGAAATCGGGCTGGCCGATGCTCAGGTTGATCGGCTCTTTCAGCCTCTTGGCCAGGTCGAAGACCTTGCGGATGCCGGAGGAATCGACCTGCGCCATTCTGTCGGCAATCAAGCCCCTTGAGTCCATCTGGCAAAGCTCCCTGAGGCTTCAGGGGGCGCAGCAGGTCACTGCTCGTCCTCGGACGCAGCAGCGGCCGACTCCTCGCCCTCCCCTTCCTGCACAGCCTCTTCCTCTTCCGGCTCCTCGGGCTCCTCTACGGCCCGGGGGACAGCGATGAGGATCTTGGGTTCCACTTTGGGCAGGGCGAACACGGAGTCCTCGCCTTCCTCCCAGAGCTCGTCTTCCTCGAGTCTCTCGATCCTCTCGGCGCGCGTCAGCACGTTGCGTCGCCTGACCAATCTGTTTCTGCTCTTCAGGCTTTTATGGAGCGACATAGTTCCCTCCCGGTGGGATATGGAGCGGTTCGCAAAAACGGGAAACTACTCAGGGGAGCCGCATACCTCTGCAGACCTGAACGGCCTGCTGCCGCTTGCCATCTGGAAGCTCGCGAACTTGCGTTGTAGCCGCTGCAATTCCGCCGAATCCTCGTCCTTTGCTCGTCCGACGCACAGCACGCAGTTCCCGTCCGACAGCTCTACGACACGTAACCTGTGGGGGGCGGCAAGGTCTCTCATGCTGCCGGTAGCCATTATCTGCTCGACCACGTTCCGCTCGTCCGCGCCGAACTCCCGCAGCTTCACGGTGTAAACGATCTCAGCGTCCGGTGCGGAGTCGGCCGCGCTCAGCATCGGCACTCCCTGCCGGCCGCCCAAAGCCGAAGTGAACAGGATCCATGCTCCGAGGCAAGCAACGACCGCGACCGAGACGGCGAAGACCACCTTGCGCAACATGATGTCGTCATCGCTGCCTGCGGCGGAGAGACCCCAGCCGATCTCTCGACCTTCCCCTCTCCCACCTGGTCGGTCGCCGCTGCGCCCCTTCTCCGAACCTTCACTCCGGCCTGTCATTGCAATCCTATCCTGCCCCCTCCTTCGGCACACTGTTGGAATCAAAGAACCTGTGAAACGTCGGCGTATTATAGGACAAGCCGCGATCACAAGTCAAACTCAGCCCGGTTCTTTGCCGGCACATGGTGGCCATCCGCGGCGAAGACGCCCGGGCAACCCTCCGTTCCTGCCCCCAGCACCAGTCCGTCCCGGCGGACCACGGGCCGCCGTTCCGCCCACGCTTGCCGCCGCATCGCGCAACCGCTACACTCCTACTCCCCCGAACCGTTCCCGTCCGACAGGCACAGATGGTCTTCGACACCAGCGTCATCTCCGAGCAGTGCGCCACCGAACTGCTGCGTCAGTTCCTGGGCCGCGAGCTGACCGTCACCGCCGTGCGCCGCATGCATGGGGGCATGGTCAACAGCGTGCTGGAGCTGACCACCGACGGCACACCCGAGCGCGTCGTCGCCAAACTCAACGCGCAGCCCGGCCACGGCGGCTTCGAACACGAGCTGAGAGTGCTCCGATGGTACCGCCAGCATACGCAGTTCCCCGTCCCCGAGCCGTACGGCTGTGACACGTCGGGGGAGCTGTTCCCCGGTTCATGCCTGATGATGGAACGGCTGCCGGGAGACAACCTGGCTCACGTGCACCTGTCGGCCGACGGACGGGCGCAGGTCGAACGGGAGATGGCCCGGATCGTGGCCCGGCTGCACGAGCACAAGCGCGGCACCTACGGCAGCGCCCTGGAGCCGGAGCGGAAAGGTCCCCGGCGGTGGCTGGAACGCTTCGGGCCCCGCATCCGGAAGGAGTTCGAGGCAGCCGCCGGACGACTCTCCTCCGAGGCCCGCCGGTCCATCCGCCGCACCCTCGACGAACTGGACCGCTGGCTGCCGGAGTCCGGCGACCCCACCCTGGTGCACGGTGACCTGTGGGCCACCAACATCATCGTCGATCCCTCCGGGCCACGCGTCACGGGGTTCGTCGATGGCGGCGCCAACTACGCCGACGTGGAGTATGAACTGGCCTACCTGCTCGTCTTCAACACCGCCGGAGACCCCTTCTTCGGGGAGTACGGCCGCCACCACGCGGTGCGGGACGGGTTCCCGGTACGCTGCCGCGTCTACTGGCTCAACACGATGATGCTGCACGTGCGCGTCTTCGGAGACGCCCACTACGTGCGGGCCTGTGAGCGGCTGGCCCGGGAGCTGGAGGCCCTGCGGCCCACCGTCTGACCATTCCGGACCGGCGCCCTCCTCACTCGATCTCCTCCAGCTCGTAGTCGGCAGAGCCGAGGTCCATCTCCTCACCG
>JASFTU010000129.1:0-6241 GCA_050050635.1 Candidatus Brocadiaceae bacterium | reverse complement strand
TGCTGGGGAATGATGCTGGAGCACGGGGCGTGGACGTGGTGGGAGACCTTCGTGGGCGGCAGCAGATGCCACGCGTGGTCCAGCAGTCCCACGCACTACCTCTCCTCGCAGGTGCTCGGGGTGCAGTTGCCTCGGCCGGCGGAACTCGGCACCGTGCGGATCCGGCCCCGGCCCGGCACCCTCACGTGGGCCCGGGGGACCTACCCTCACCCCGCTGGGCCGATCCGCGTGGAATGGGAGATCGAGGAGGGCGAGTTGCGCGTATCGTGCGAAGCGCCCGATGGAGTCAACGTGGAGACAATCATCCGGTCCGGACAGGAGGAGACCACAGATGGCTGAGCCCCGTATCAGGCTGGTGACCCGCGGGGACGACAGCGGGATGTGCCACACGGCGAACGTGGCGGTGTTGAGAGCGTTCGAGGAGGGCATTCTGAGGAACACCTCCCTGATGGTGCCGTGTCCGGCCTTCGAGGAGGCGGCGGAGATGTTCTGCGACCTCGATGGGCTGTGCGTCGGCCTGCACGCCTGTCTCAACGCGGAGTGGGACGAGGTGCGGTGGGGGCCCGTTCTGCCCCCCGAGGTGGTGCCCTCGCTTGTGGACGAGGACGGGTACCTGTTCCAGACCACGCAGGCGCTCCATGCGAACGGGCCCGACCCGGACGAGATGATGGCGGAGATCGCGGCGCAACTGGAGCTGGCCCGTGCGCGGGGCCTGGACATTGTCTACATTGATTGCCACATGGGTTTCTCGTGGATTGCCGACCTCGAAGAGCGGGTGCCCCGATTCGCCGAGCGCGAGGGGCTCATATACCGCCCCGAAGGGCTGAGCAGGCTGCCCGACGGGCAAGGCGAGTTCGAGAATCCCGTGCAGGAACTGATCGGGCGCCTGGAGGCGGCTGAGCCGGGAACGTACCTGATCGTGGGGCATCCCGGCTACGACAACGAGGAGATGGCGCGGCTCGGCCACGAGGGAAGCCGCGACGTGGGGCGCCGGCGAGACTGGCAGCGCAGGATTTTCATGGATCGCGAAGTGATCGACTACTGCGCCGCGAACGGGGTGGAGCCGATCAGGTTCACCGACCTGTGAAGGGTCGGAACGCGTTCGGAAGTGTGGAGAGGTCTCTCAGATGATCAGGTTCGGCGTAATCGGCGCAGGTCGGAACGGAAGCGGACATGCCCGCTACTACCACGAGTCTCCGCGTTCTGAGGTGGTGGCCGTGGCGGACCCGGACACTGAAAGGGCAGAGGGGCTGGCCGCGGAAGTCGAGGCGCGGGCAATCTCGGACTACCGGGGCTTCCTCGACCAGGTGGACGCGGTCGTCATATCGTCTCCCAACTTCCTTCACCGGGACCACGCCGTCGCCTGCGCGGAGGCCGGCAAACACATCCTCTGCGAGAAGCCCATGGGCCTGAACGCCGGGGAGGCGACAGAGATCGCCGATGCGGTACGGCAGGCGGGAGTGGCCTCCTTCATCGGCTTCTCGGTCCGGTTCGGTCAGACGGTGCAGACCATGCAGAAGCTGATCGAGGAGGGCAAGATCGGCCGGGTCATTTCCATCTGGTCGCGACGGATGACGCACCGGGTGATCCGCCCGGACGAGTCCTGGCGGTCCGACCAGTCCCTCAGCGGGGGATTGCTGTTCGAGATCAACATCCACGAGCTGGACTGGCTGATGGCTCTGGGCGGACGCGTTGAGTCGGTCTATGCCCGCAAGTACGCTCGCGGCGAAGAAGGGCCGAGAGTGAACGACCACATCTGGTTCGTGCTCGACCTGGAGGGCGGCGCCGTCGCAACCCACGAGGGGAGCTGGGTCTCGCCCATCCCCGATTACTACCGCGGGGTGATCGGCACGAAGGGCGGCGTGGCGGAGGCGGACTACGGGCGCAAACTCCTCTTCGCGGCGTGTGGTGAGAAGACCTCCGAGATCGAGCGCGTCGAGCGATTCGACAAGAGGGCTCACTTCCTGGACTGCATCGAGAAGGGCGCCGAATCGCTGGCCGATGCCGAGTGGGGCCGGCGGGTGATGACCGTCGCAGACGCCATCCTGGAGTCGGCGGCGACGGGCGAAGTGGTGCAGCCCTGATGAGCGCTCGCTCTGCCGGGAAGGAACAGGCGTGAGGATCCTGCTCGATGAGAACATCCCGCTGGGACGGAAGCTCTTTGGCACGCTCGGGGAGGTGACCAGCGCCAGAGGGCGCGAAGTGGACGAGGACTTCCCCGAGCTGGAGAAGTACGACATCCTGGCCATCCGCAGCGTCACCCGTGTGACGCCGTCCCTGGTGGACCGGGCCGCCCGGTGCCGGGTCATCGCCACGGCCACCATCGGCACCGACCACATAGACGACGGCTACATCGAGCAGGTGAACAACCGGCGCGCCACGCCCATAACCGTCATATCCGCGCCGGGCTCCAACGCCGAATCGGTGGCCGACTACGTCTGGTTCGCGCTTGCCCACCTGACCGGCCGGGAGGGGACAGGGCTCAGCGGGCGCTCGCTGGGCATCATAGGCTGCGGCAACTGCGGCAGTCGCGTGGCCCGCCGGGCACGGGGCTTCGACGTGCGCGTTCTGCGCAACGACCCTCCCCGGGCCGAACGCGATCCGGACTTCGTGTCGGACCCGCTGGACGAGACGCTGCAGGCCGATTTCGTCACTCTCCACGTGCCCCTGACCCGGGAAGATGAGAGCGCTCACCCGACGCACCGCATGATCGGTGCCGCGGAACTGGCACGGATGAGATCCGGCGCGTACCTGCTGAACAGCTCGCGAGGCGCGGTAGTGGACTCGGCGGCGCTGATCGAGGCAATGGAGGACGGCGACCTGGGTGGAGTGGTCCTGGATGTCTACGAGGGCGAGCCGGAGCCGCGGGAGGAGCTCATCCGCCTGCCGCAACTCGCCACGCCCCATATTGCCGGCTACGCCGTTGAGGCCAAGAGAAGGGGGGCGGTGGTCATCTACGAGCAGACCTGCCGGGCGCTTGGCCTCCCGCCCGTGGACACGGAGGGACTGCTGCGGCAGGGCTTCGCTCCGCCCCGGCAGCAGACCGTGTCCTTCGACGCTGAGGGCCCTGCAACCGCGTCGGCCGACCGGGCGTGCCGGGTGCTGCTCCGGGCCATCCACGACATCGAGGCCACCAGTCGTGAGCTGAAGAGTACCCTCGATTCCCCGCGCCGTGGGGAGCTGTTCGACCGCATGCGGAAGGACTACGAGAGCCACTACGGACGGCACGAACTGGCCTGCTACGCGGTGGGCTTCGCCCCCTCTGTGTCCGGGGATCAGCGCCGGGAAATCGCGCGCCGCGTTGCCGGCTTCGGTATGACCGTCACCGACGTTGAGCCCAACTTCGTGCTGACCGCCGAACAGGCGCTCAATCCGTGAACGCGTCGGCCACCGCCCACAGGCCCTGACCCGGTCGGCGGATGAAGTAGAAGCCCTCCCGGGGGCCGTCCGAGAGCTGTTCGGGCTCGTACTGGTGGGTGGCTGCAGTCACGTCCCGCCACTCGAAACCGACCCCCTCCGCCTCCTCTCTACTCAACAGCGAGGGGTCGGTGGCGTAGATGATGCGGAAACGGCCCTCCGAGGAGCCATGGATCAGGTGGGCCGCGGCACTGAGGTTGTCCCGGAGTTCGGCGTCACGCTCAACGGCCTTCAGGGTGGCGGGTGTTCCGCGGTAGCCGTGACGGCGTATGAGGCGGTCGATTTCGGGGTCTTCACCAAACGTTCTGACCCCGGGCGCGATGACGGTCAGTGTGCCCCCGTCGGCGATCGCCATGCGGGTCCGGTAAATCGCCTTGTTGCCCAGCCAGGTGCTGTGGTATTCCTCCGGATCGAGGTAGGCGACCACATCAGACGGGGGAGCTTCCAGCAAGGTGATGTTCACCCGCTGGCTGAGCTCCGCGGCCCGAAGGAACGTCGCGTGACCTGTGCCCACATAGATCCCCCGCATCACCATCTCGCCCGACGCGTCGGGTGCCATCACAGTCAGGATGTAGACCTCGCCCAGGTCGCTCAGGTAGCGGTCGTGGGCGTAGTTGAGCACCGCCCTGACCGGCGTCTCGGCCCGGCCCATCATCCGCTCCATGCCGTATGCGGCGCCGAGGAAATGGGTCTTGTTGATGGTTTCCTGGCCACCCGTGCCGACCAGGACGTTCTTGAAGCCGTTGGCCATGCCCACCACCTCGTGCGGCAGAACCTGGCCGATGGAGAAGATGGCCGTGTAGCCCCCCTCGACCAGCCGACCGTTCAGCTCGACGGGTACGCTGTAGTCGGGCATCGCCTCCCGCAGCGCGTCTTCACTGACCTGATGGACGAAGCTGGAGGGCACTTCACCCAAGCGGATCAGGTCCTCCCGCCACCTGTGTTCCTTGAATGCCTCCAGCGGGATTCCCTCGCCGAACATGCGCCGTATCTGGTCGGCATCCATGGGGAAGTGCGTGCCTATGGCGGGCATGGCGTGGAAGGTGCCCGAGCCGCGCAGCTCCTCGTGCAGCATGCGCGTGAGGGTCCCGGCGTCAGAATGGATCCGGGTGGCGTCCGGCGGCAGGACCAGCACTTTCGAGAGATCGCCGGCGTACTCGATGGCGGCCCGGAGTGCGCGGCGCTTCAGCTCCGGGGTGATGACTCTGTCCGCTCCGCCCTCTGCGAAGATGGTCGGCATAGCTGTGTTGCCTTCCTGGGCCGTCGGTGGCGGGCTGCTGCAGTCGAGGGTACCTACTGCCCCTCGGACTCGACGGTTATGGTGACGGGCCGGTCACCCGGCGGGAGCTCCATCTCGCCGGAAGCGCGCCTCAGCATGACCTTCCAGTTCTGCGTTCTGATGTTCCCGCGGCGGACGTACGCGTGGGGGTCGCCGGTGAGCACGTAAGTATCCGTCTCGCGCTCCCATTCCAGCCGATCGCCCCCGGCTTCGAGGCGTTCCTCCTGCTCATACCAGACCCAGACGTCGCGCTCGGCCACCGCGCGGTCGATGACGGGCTGCTCGCGGCCCTCGAGCTGTTCGAGGAACAACTGGACTCGCTCGGCGTAGAGAGCCCGCGATTTGTCGATGATCTCCACCTCACCCCGCGCGATGAACTGCCGGAGCACGTTTCCGGCGGCGAACACGCCTTGCGCAGACTGGGAGCTCATCTGCCATCCGTCTTTCCCCCTGGAGACGAACAGGACGTTCCCCTGCGCCCGGGCGTGATGCAGTTGACCGGTCTGCTCGAAGTCCAGCCGCAGCTCGTCGCTGCTGAGCTCCGCGCCCGGCACATCGGCCTGGATGTCCCCTTCAAAGAGCGCGTAACCTTCGGCAGAATCCAGGCTCATGCTCTTGCTCCAGCCGATCGTTCCCGATGGGGCGTCGGCTCCCAACACCGTCAGGGATCCGGGGGTGCCGGAGCGGATCATTCGCTGCAGGGGGGCAAGGGTCACGGACTCGCACTCCAGCCGCCAGCGCTCCCCTTCGACCCCCGCGATGTCCGGCAGGGGGGGTTCCTCGCCTGGTCGCGCGGCTTCGCCGGCGAGGGAGTGCACCTCGACCAGGGCTCCACCCGTGGCCGTCAGCCGGGCAAGCCGCATATCCTCATCGAACTCGGCCAACAGCTCTTCACCTTTGATCATCTCCCGTGCCCTGCGCGCCATTGCCCCGCCCCGGAACCGCGCGACGGTCCGCGGGCTCTGGCGGAACTCCATCAGCCCCTGCCACTCGACCGTCGTGGGATCGGCGGGTGTGTCCGCCGCCGGGTCGGCTGTCTCGGGCTCGACGCTCAGCTTGCCGCCCTCGGGGCAGCGGAGCACCTGCTGTGCGTTGTCAAAGACCACCCGTGCGGCGGCGATGCTCAGGGCGCCTGACCTGATGGTCACCGTCTCGCCCTCGGCCGCCGTCAACTCGATAATGCCCCGACGGGCATCCCACAGGAGGCGTTCAGAAAGCACCTCGCGGACGACACCCGTCAGCCTGTCCCGCATGCCAACCTGGCCGCGCGCCTCAATGCTGCGCAGCTCCCGGTTGCCGTCGGAGAAGCCGACGTCCAGCCTGTCACAACTCAGCGAGTCCTCGCCCTGCTCCACCGTGGTCTGGCCCTGGAAAACGGCAAGGCCCTCGCTCATGTCGAAGGTCATGGAGTCCTGCCACGTGATCTTCACCGGCTCGTCGGCGTCCATCTGGAAGGGGCCGGTTCGCCATTCCTCTGCGCTGGCCTGGCGCTGCTCGGGCTGCCCCTGCTCCTCTGCGCCTTTCCACTGGAGTTGGCCGGGTCCC
>JASFTU010000128.1:0-6252 GCA_050050635.1 Candidatus Brocadiaceae bacterium | reverse complement strand
GGGTCGGTCCCGAAGCTGGTCATCTCCTACACCACGCCGGTGAAGGCGGCCTCGGCCCAGATATGGGACATAGATGCCAACGTCGAGGTGTATGAGCAGTGGGATGTCGAAGCCCTGAACGCCAGCAGCGTAGTGGTCGACACCGATTCCAGCGGGCCCGGCATACTCTACAGCGATCCGGCAGCGCTGGACGGCAAGCCCTGGCTGTGGTCCTTCAGCCGTGCAGTGGCTGATATCAGCTTCATCGAGATCAGCTACAGCGGCACGAAGACCTCCGGCATCGGGCTGGCCTTCGACAACTTCTCTCCTTCGCAGTCCAGACCCGACGTGATACCCGAGCCCTGCACGATGGCTCTGCTGGGCGTCGGCCTTCTGGGCATGGCGGCGATGAAGGGGAAGTCCAGGAAGAGCAAGACGGCGTGATTGCCGGGATGCATTCGGCGCACGATCCACTGATGGAGGACTCCGCACAGCGCAGACACATTGTGCGTCTTCCCGGGTGCGCTGCTCCGCTGTCTGAGGCGGTGCCGAAGACGACAGGGAAGGGTCGTGTGGACACCTGGTTGTGAGGGTTCGCGAAACACAGGACCCCGCGGCCCCCGTCCCCGTAGCGGCTCAACGGCCGCCAGCCGATGCAGCGGTCTTTCCCCCGGCCGGCAGCATCGTTCCGCTGTGCGTCCGTCGGCTCGCGCACGCGCGCGCGCGCCGAGCTCAGTCGTCGAAGGCGGCGTCGAAGGCGACCTGGCTGGGCTCGAAGTCCACCATCCGCACGTAGTTGCACGCCTCCTCCGCCCCGTGCTCGCGGTCCATCCCGCTGTCCTCCCATTCGACGGACAGCGGCCCTCTGTAGCCGATCCGGTTCAGCGCGCGGATCACGCTCTCGAAGTCAACGTCGCCACGCCCCAGGCTGCGGAAGTCCCAGCCGCGATCCCTCTCGCCAAAGCCCAGATACGACGAGAGAATCCCCTGCCGGCCGTCCAGCGTGACGCCGCAATCCTTCATGTGGACGTGGTAGATCCTGTCCGCGAAGGTGTCGATGAACATGTGCGGCTCCATGCCCTGCCACAGCAGGTGGCTGGGGTCGAAGTTGAAGCCGAACTCCTCACGGTGGTCGAGGGCCTCCAGCGCGCGCCCCGCTGAGACTATGTCGAAAGCGATCTCGGTGGGGTGCACCTCGAGGGCGAACTTCACGCCGCAGTCGGCATAGACGTCGAGGATGGGATTCCAGCGCTCGGCCAGCAGCCCGAAGCCCTCCTCGATCATCCCCGGCTCGACCGGGGGGAAGGAGTAGATGAGGTGCCAGATGGAACTCCCCGTGAAACCGGGCACCACCTCGATGCCCATGTTTCTGGCGGCGTAGGCGCAGTTCTTGACGGTCTCGATGCCCCACGCCCGCATCTTCTCGTGGTCCCCGGCGATCTCCTCGGGCACGAAGGCATTGTGTCGCTCGTCAAGGTTGTCCAGCACCAGCTGGCCGGCCAGGTGGGTGCTGATGGCCCAGCACTGCAGGCCGAACTCCTCCAGGATAGCCTTCCGTTCGTTGCAGTATTCAGTGCTCTCGGCGGCTTCAGCCGGGTCGAAGTGGTCGCCCCAGCACGCCAGTTCCAGGCCGTCGTAGCCCCAGTCGCTGGCCCTCTCGGCCAGCTCCCGAAGAGGCATGTCCGCCCATTGACCGGTGAACAGTGTGACAGGTCTCGCCATCTCGGCCTCCTTCCATGGCGTCAGAGGTGTCTGCCGATCATCGGGACGCCCTTTTATCGCACGCAGTAATGCAATGCAAGTCCGCCTGAGGAGGTGACAGGGCCGCGGAAATGGCGGCCGAAAAGGCTTGACAGGACGGTGGGGTGAACTGTAATATGCGATTCTTGTCGTGGAGTTGCCGGTTCCTCAGGGCACATCGTGCAGGGGACGTTCGCGTGGCCTACAATGTACGGCCTGCCGAGCAAAACGCGGCGTGCTAAGTTGTCCTGGCGACCGGTCGCCTTCTTTTAGGGCCGAGAGTGCGGGGAACGGCTTCCTCGCCGGCCTTTGCGCTCTTGGCCCGGGTTTCATTGGTTCCGTGGGTGAGGACATTTATGGCGTCGGCCAGTGAGGAGGTGTTGGTAAGGGTGAAGGAGCGGCTGCGCGAGCGATACGGGCTGGCGGTCGTCGAGGAATTCGAGCGGCGGCTCCGAAGCAGCCCCATGCCTGCCAGTGAGAACGATATCTGGGCGACGGCCGATGCGGTCGTTGGCGAGGTGGAGCAGGCCGAGTTGGACGTGGCGCTGGAGTTGGCGAGGCTCAACTACAACAGCTGAGCGGGGGCTCCGCCGGCCCAGGGGGGCAGGCACCGGTCACGCCGATGGGCCTGCCGGGTCGGAGTCCGACGGCGACGCGTCCGGTAGCTGCTGCAGTTCGACCAGTATCTCCGCCAGGCGTTTCCGGGAAGTTCTCACCATGCCGCTGTCCTTGCAGGCCTCCAACTCGGTGGAGATGAAGCCGCTGAACTTCGGCAGGTGCGCCCCCCTTTGCTTGCTTTCCGCCGCGACCAACCGGACGAACTGGACCCACTTGCTGAAGTGGTCTTTGCTGTGCACGGTGCCGAGGGGCAGATCGCCGAAGTGCCCCTTGCCGTGATCGCTGACGTGGCAGTGCGCTATCCGGTCGTAGACGGCCCGTTCCGCCAGGACTTCCTCCGGAGTGATATCCCCTAGCGTGAAGTGAGCCACGTCCAGGTTGACGCCCAGCACGGGCGAGAGGTCCCGGTTCTCCCGAGTTGTGAGCATGCGGCAAAGCCTCTTCAGGGAGCACCACTTGCCGAGGACGAAGAGCGGGCCCGGTTCGAATTCGAGCGCGAACTGCAGACCGGCCTCTCCGGCGTCCTCGGCGATGGGGCGAAGGGCCTCCAGCAGGCGTTCCAGCGCCGCCTCCGGCGGCAAGCGGTTCGCCACGTAGACCTTCCGTTGCCTTCGGTCCTGGACTTTCCTGTCGGTGGCCGGCCACACCCCGTCGATCAGGCTGCCGGCCACGATCTCGATGGTGGAGACGGGATGCGTCTCCTTCAGCCGGGCGGCCAGGCGTACGAGGAAGCTCAATGCTCGCCAGGCCCTCCGGGCGGGGAGGCCCCGGGCCGAGATGCCCGGCAGGAAGGTCGCGACGGAGGAGAGCTTCAGGCCGGCTTCGTCCAGAAACGCTGCTATCGCATCGGCGACCTCCCGGCAGGATGGTGCGCGTCGCAGGGCCGCCATGCGTTCCACGACGGTGACGATGGGCGCGCACACCGGCCGGGACGGATCGCGACGCGCCCAACGGGTGTAGCGCAGGTTCTGGTGCCATGCGCTGAGGCGCACGCGACGCGTTGTGGGCAGCAGATCCTGCGTGTCGGCCTGCATGAAGGCGTAGAGTTCGCAATGGGGTGGTCCGGTCCAGGAATCCAGGCTGTGGCGCAACCCCAGCACGGAGAACGACGAGATCAGGGAGGGCGTGATATCGGCGCCGCGTGAGGGGTCCAGCCACTCCGGTTCCTCGTCGTCCGGCTCATCCGGTCCGTCTTGCCCGTCTTGTTCATCGTCGTTCGCGGGCCCGTGGCTGTAAACGAGTTCCCAGCCGGTCGGTTGCTGCAGGTGCACGCACGCGAGGTAGCTCTCGGCTCTCTGACGCGTGAACCCGGGCCGCGGAGGCGGCTCCATCTCGGCGTCCCAGACCCAGATGCCTGAAGGGAATGCCTGCAGCCAGAAACAGTGCTCCTTCGGCCAGCCCCGATCGCGCAGCTCCCGCTGGATCTGTCGGAGCACGAAAGCGCGGACCTCGGGCAGGCCGTCGGCTTTGGTCATCCCCTCTGTGGTCACGAGACGCAATTGTCCGGGCTGGTTTCCGACGGGGACCTCGGGCAGGCCGGGATGAAGGCCGCTCTGCAGGCGATCGGCGATGTCCAGGAGGCAGCGCCCCCACCGTCTCGTTCCTCCCTTCTCCGCGTCCGGCTCGCCCTTCAGGGACTGCCACCGTTCCAGCGGCAGTCGCACCCGCTCGGGCGTCACCGGCAGGAACACCCTCGGCACGAGCCGGGACCCGTCGCTCGCGTAACACGCGGCATCGATGAACTGCCGCGTGGCGGCATGCATGAAGGGCAGGACCCGCGGGTCGTTGAAGGCGAAGGCCCCGTTGCCGTTGCATCCAACCAGCAGAACCGCGTGGCGGCGAGGCCTCACGCACTTGTGTTGCCCCGGCGACAGGCCGTTCCTGGCGAAGATGCTCCGGCACTTCAGGTCATGGCCGCCCATGCCGTAGCCTTCCATTCGCAGGGCGTCCAGAGGGAGGATGACGGGCATGTCGGAGTAAAGGTAGGCCTCCAGCGCCGCCCGGAAGGCCTCGGCCCGCTGGTCAAAGGAGCGCAGGTTCCGGCCGGCCACCTGGTATGTCGCGCACAGGCCGACACGCCGGAAGTACCGGATCATCTGGCCCTCATTGAGTCCGCGAAGAAGGAGTTCCTGCTTCTCGTCTCCCACGGCGAGGGCCGTGACCTCGGCTACGCCGTACACGCCCTGTGCCTGCTCGTGCAGAAGGGTAGTGGCCAGGAAACAGACGGCCTGAGCGCATAGGCCGCCGCCCGACAGGGGGATGTGGCGCACGTAGGGTGTTCCCTCAACCGAGGGGTCCTCCCCGTACACTTCGCCGAGGGGCGCGGTAAGGACGTGCCATCCGTCCATGTGAGAGGGCTTCTGCAGGAGGCTGTCGGCGATGCAGGTGTTCTTCTTCAGCAGCGGCCAGGCCGGCCTGCGCAGGGGGATACGCCGTCGGACGAACTCCAGCCGAGCGTCTCGGGGTGCCCGGCGACGGCCCCACTGCCGCGCCTGGTCACAGAAGGCGGCAATGCGGCGTGCGTTGACGAAGCTCTTGCCGTCGTGCAGGTAGACGCGCACCGCGAAACGCGGCATAGACAGCCCGAAGAGCTCCGCCTCACTGCGGGCGATGATGGAGGGTGCGTAGCGGCATTCCCATCCGTCCTCGGTGTGGCCGTACAGGCGCTCGCAGAGCTGATGGATCTCCTCGGTACCTTTCCTTCCAACTCCCGGGATGCTCCCACCCGGTCTCACGGGCAACCGGTTCAGCGGCGGCAACGTGGTGCTCCTTCCTGACTCTCCCGTGCACGGTCCGGGCACACGGGCAGCAGAAGACTTCAGCAAGACGCAGCAGGGCGAACCGAGGACGTCCCCGGAGGTGCGGCCAGGACAGAGCACAGTCGGGACCTGGGCCGGAGAGGCGGCCGCAGTGGTCTGCCTGCATCTTCGGGGAGTCGCCAAAGACCGGAAAGATTATAGGTGCGCACACCCGGGTCGTCAAGCAGGGCGCGACCCGGCCAGCGGGTCAGACGTAGCCCCGGCGGGAGAGTTCCGTGCGGAAGCCGCGGTAGGTTTCTTCGTACGCATCGACGTAGCCGCCCCGGGGCGCCACCTCGGAGTCCACGTTCACCATGGCCCGGGTGGCCTGGGACAGGTCGCCGTACCGCTGGAGAGACGCGGCGAGGATGGCCGCGCCCATAGCCGCGCCGGTCTGGGCGGGCCGACGAATGGTGCGGTTCAAGGTGTCCGCCCGGATCTGCAGCCAGGCGTCGCTGGCCGAGCCGCCACCTGCCGTGAATACTGTCTCGCCTATGCGCGCGCCCAGCTCCTCCAGCGTCTCATAGGCCAGCCGCTCCAGGCACGCCACGCCCTCCAGCCGGGCGGCAAAGGCGTGCAGGCGGCTCCGGGGTTCCCCGAGCAGGAAGCCTTCGGCATCGGGGTTGCGGAAGGGGAACCGCTCACCGCGGCCGACCAGAGGATAGGACACCAGGCCGGTGGGGCTCACCTCGAGCGCCCGAGGGCTGAGCTCGGCGGTGGCCTCCGGACCGAACTCAACGGAGAGGCACTCGGCGCCCGTGTTGCTCGCCCCGCCGGGCAGCCACCAACCGGCCGGGTGCCTGTGGCAGTAGATCCGGCCCAGCGGGTCCAGCAGGAGTCTTTCGCTGACGCCCTTGATGACCAGCGTGGTCCCGATGGTCGTGTTGTACTGGCCGGGTGCGGCCGCGCCGCTGGAGATCTGGGACGCGCAACCGTCGGTCATGCCTGCCGCGACGGGAGTGCCCTCGGGCAGACCCGTGGAGGCGGCGCGCTCGGCAGTGACCCGTCCGGCCAGCTCACCGGGCGCCTGGACGCGGGGGAGCCGGGACGGGGATATGCCGAGCCTTCCCTCGAGGAAGTCCGGCCAGCGGTCCTCCATCAGGTCGTAGCCGTACTT
>JASFTU010000127.1:0-6262 GCA_050050635.1 Candidatus Brocadiaceae bacterium | reverse complement strand
TCATCGGCTGGCACTTCCCGTCGGCGGGGCGGCCCTTCTCCCAGGGGCAGCCGGCGGCCGCCGCCACGTCGCCGTCGCCGGTGCAGTCCACCACGCGGCCCGCCCGGATGGCGTTCCTGCCGTCCTTGTTCTGTACGACGACGCCCTGGATGGCCCCTTCCCCGACGATGGCGTCGCAGAAGAACGTATGGTAGAGCAGCTCCAGCTCGGCCTCCGCAGCCATCTGCTCCAGGACGAGCTTCATCCCTTCGATTTCGAACCAGATGCCGTAGCTGTCGGCGTGGCCGAAGCCGGCTTCCACGACCCGGTCGGCGATCTCGCGGGCGATGCCGGCGACGACCTGCCGGCCGGTGCCGTGTTCCTGGAACGTGGAAATATGGGCGTGCCCTCCGGCCGTCGCCACGCCGCCCAGGCAGTTGAACTGCTCCACCACGAGGACGTCCCTGCCGCCGCGGGCAGCGGCCAGCGCCGCGCCGACCCCGGCCGGGCCCCCGCCGACCACCACGACGTCATACTCGCCCGTGACCTCGATCTCTCGGGCGGGTTCTCTGAAAGGTTCACTCATTCACACGCTCTCCTTGCGGGCTTGTGGTTGGAACAGGTTCTTCGGGCACGGCGGCCCTCAGTGCTTTCCCGGTACGACGTCTGCGGTGGTGGCCGCGCGGTACGTCTACGGCAGGAACTTGTCCACCTTCGCCAGCTTCTCGGGCAGGTACTTCTCCATCACGAAGTTCAGGCTGTGCTTGGCGAAGGCCTGCTGCTCCACCCGGACGCCCATCTTGAGCATCTTCTTGATGGCCTTCTGCCAGGGCTTGTGGTGCTGGAAGAACGGGTCGTTCTTGATCAGGTCCCTGGCCCGTTTGATGTCGGTGTCGGTCAACGGATGGGTGGGCAGTTCGTACTTCTCGATGTCGTCGGGGGTGACGCCCATGAAGCGGGCGTCCGGGACGCAGAAGAACTCGTTGATGTGCGCCGCGTTGCCGCTTCCCACTTTCAGGGTGCGGTAGATGTTGCCGTAGCCGTAGGGATCGCCGTCCACGAAGGCGTAGACGGCCATGTCGTTCTCCTCGCTGAGTCGCCGCACGAAGCGGCGGCACGCCCGGGTCGGCACGCCGCCCATGGAGACCAGGATGCAGTTGGTATCCTTCCAGAAGGCGTGGTTGTTGAGCCGCTGGAACATGCCGGCCGTCTCGATGACCAGCACGAACTCGGCCTTCGTCTTGAAGCTCAGCTCCTCCACGCTGATGGGCACCGAATAGGCGCCGCTCCCGAACTGCGTGCAGTCGATCTCGATCTTCTTGCCGCTGGTGCGGTCGCGGTCGATCACGATCAGCTCCCCGGCCACCTCGCCGCCCTTCTCTTCGGGGATGAAGCCGAGTTGCTCCCGGTTCACCCGGAACAGCGCCTCGATGTCCTCCATCACGGTGTCGGACTCGGGCTGCTCGTCGAACCGCGCGTCGCCCCAGTTCTTCGAGACGTAGTAGGCTTCCCGCTTGGTGACCTCCTCCTCGGTATCGATGGCTTCCTTGGAGAGCGCCATCATGCGGAGCGTCTGGGCGAAGGTCTTGACGGTGTTGTAGGTGAGCGTGCGGGTGATCTTGCCCGTCTTCAGCTTCAGGTACCCGTTCTCGTCGTCGTAAGTGACGTTGCTCAGCGAGCGCTTGGGCAGCTTGAGCGTGGGCTTCTTCCGGGCGTCTATGCGCTCCTTGATCTCGCGGGCGCATTCGGCGATGGCTTCTTTGGCCTTTTCTTCTCCCGCCATGTCGGGTCTCCGTTGCGAGGATGCGTTTGTGCTGCCTCCAGGATAGGCCCGAAGGCGTAGTGAAATCAAACTCAGAGCCGCTCTCGCAGCCGCCTTGCACTGCCGGCAGCATGCGTTATGATGGACTTCCAACGGGAAGTTGAGTGAGAAAACTGGCCCGATGAGCGCTCAGGGGGGATCGCTCCCATGAAGATCGTCATCCGCGCAGGCGGGGTAGGCACGCGACTCTGGCCGTGGAGCAGGTCGGACCGGCCCAAGCAGTTCCTGCCGCTGTTCGGGGGCAGGAGTTCGACGCAGATCGCCTACGACAGGTTCACAACCTCCGGGCTTGTCGAGCCGGACGAGGTGTTCGTGTCCGTGAGCAAGGAGAGCCTTGACCTGGCCCTGGAGCAACTGCCCCAGCTGCCCCGGGAGCAGGTCATCGTGGAGCCGGCCCTGCGCGACACCGCCGCGGCCATCGGGCTGGAGACCATCTGGGTGACCCGCCACGCAGGCCACTGCATCATCGCCAGCCTGGGCAGCGACCACCACGTGGGCAAGCCGGAGGAGTTCGTCCGCGCGCTGTCGGCCGCCGAGAAGTTCGTCGAACAGCACCCCGGCTACCTGGTGGCGATCGCCTGCGAACCCACACGGGTGGAGCCCAACTACGGGCATGTCAGAAAGGGCGAGGAACTCGCTCAGTACGACGGCGTGGCCGTCAGCAAGGTGGCCGAGTTCACCGAGAAGCCGGACTACCGGACCGCCGAGCGCTACACCGAAAGCGGCGAGTATCTGTGGAACGCCAACTTCTTCGTCTGGCCCTCCGAAACGCTGCTGAAGTGCTTCCGCGAGTACGAGCCCGAGATGTACGAGGTACTGATCGAGCTCGAAGAGGCAATCCGGGAAGAGGACACCCGGGAGGCCGTCCGGAGGATATACCCGCGCCTCAAGAAGATAGCCATCGACTACGCGGTGCTGGAGCCGGCTGCGCGCGAGGGCAGGATGGCGGTCGTGCCGGTGGCCATGGAGTGGAGCGACATCGGGAGCTGGGCCACCCTGACCGACGCGTTTCCCCCCGATGCGGATGGCAACCTGTTCCTGGGCCCGGTCCTGGCCGAGGAGACCGCCGATACCACCGTGTTCGTGAAGAACAGCGACCGCAAGGTGATCGCCACCATCGGTGTCGAGGGGCTGGCGGTGGTGGACACCCGGGACGCTCTGCTGATCTGCCCCAAGAAGGACTGCGGCAAGGTGAAGCGCCTGGTCGAGCAGATGCGCCAGAGCGAGGAGTGGCAGGACCTGGTGTAAGGCGCTGCGGCACCGGCCGTACGGGAACGTGGCCCGTTCGCCGCTCAGAGACTCCACATCCCCGTGCATTCCGGAACCCACCGACAGCATCGCCGAAGGAAGGCTGCCGTGCAGGCGAACGAGCAGAACAGGCCGAACATCGTGCTGATACTGGTGGACGACATGGGGTTCTCGGACATCGGGTGCTACGGCTCCGAGATCCGCACCCCGAACCTGGATCGGCTGGCGGAGAGCGGAGTGCGGTTCAGCCACGCCTACAACGGCGCGCGCTGCTGTCCGACCCGGGCCTCCCTGCTGACCGGCCTCTACGCGCAGCAGGCCGGCGTCGGACACATGGTGGGCGACCGCGGCGTTGGGCCGGCCTACCAGGGCTTCCTCCGGGACGATTGTGTCACCATCGCCGAGGCGCTGAAGCCGGCCGGGTACCGCACCTGCATGTCCGGGAAGTGGCACGTGGGCGGCGTCTACGCGCCCGATGACCCGGAGAGCTGGAGGCCCGGCGACGCCCGGCATCCCATCCCCGTCCAGCGGGGCTTCGACTGCCACTACGGCATGCTCGGTGGCGCGGGCAACTACTTCAACCCGCCCGGCATGGTCCAGGACGACACCGTCATCTCTCCCGGCGGAGGGGACTACTACATCACCGACGCGATCAGCGGCAAGGCGGTGGAGATGATCGAAGATGCCGCCGCCGACGATTCGCCCTTCTTCCTGTACGTCTCGTACACCGCCCCGCACTGGCCGCTGCAGGCGCTGCCGGAGGACATTGCCCGCTACGAGGGCACCTACGGCGACGGCGGATGGGACGCCGTGCGCACGCGGCGGCACGAGGAACTGAACGCCAGCGGCATCCTGGACCCGTGCTGGGGCATCTCGCCCCGCGACGGTAAGGCACCCCCCTGGGAGAAGGCCGAACACAGGGAGTGGGAGGACCTGCGCATGGCCGTCTACGCCGCCCAGATCGACCGCATGGACCAGGGCGTCGGTCGCATCATGGGACGGCTGCGCGAGCTGGGCATGGCGGAGAACACGCTGGTGATGTTCCTGTCCGACAACGGCGGTTGTGCGGAGTTTCTGCGGGAGGATGAGGGGGACGGCTGGCCGGGCTGCTACGCGCGGACCCTCCCCGACGGCCGGCGGGTGCAGGTGGGCAACGTGCCGGGCCGCCGACCGGGCCCGGCGGACACGTTCATGAGTTACGATCTGCCGTGGGCCCACGCCTCCAACTCTCCCTTCCGGCTCTACAAGCACTGGGTGCACGAGGGGGGCATCGCAACGCCGCTGATCCTGCATTGGCCGGCGGGGGTCGGCACCGGCGCGCGCATCGAGCACACGCCGGTGCACATCATCGACGTCATGCCCACGGTGCTGGAGGCGGCCGGGGCCCAGTATCCCGCCGAGCATGCGGGCAACCCCGTCCAGCCGATGGAGGGGCAGAGCGTCCTGCCCCTCGTGCAGGGCAGGTCCTTCCACCGCGGCGTGCCCATCTTCTGGGAGCACGAGGGCAATCGGGCGGTGCGGCGGGGGCGCTGGAAGCTGGTCTCCAGGTACCCGGGGCCCTGGGAGCTGTACGACATGGTCGAGGACCGCACGGAGCTGAACGATCTGGCCGACGGCAACCGGGGCGTCGTCCGGGAGCTGGGCGAGCTGTACGACCGCTGGGCCGAGCGCTGCGGAGTCATCCCGTGGGAGGAGCTGACCGGCTGAGAGCCCCCCGCGGGCGCCGCCGGGTACTTCCGCACACCGTTCCTGACAGGACCGGCGGGCCCAAAACCTTGACGTGGCCCGGCGAGGTGGCTACAATGCGGTTTCTGCGGACGGCATGACGAGCAGCCTGCCCACAGGTCGCGCCGCTTGCGCGTACGCCCCCCGGGAGGCACACATGGTCGAGGTTGAGGCCACTAAGGACGGTGTCCGCGTGCCGGTGCTGGTCCAGGCCGGCGCGAGCAGGGACCGTCTGTACGGCGACCACGACGGTCGGCTAAAGCTGAGCGTCAGCGCGCCGCCGGAGAACGGCCGGGCCAACGAGGCCGTGTGTGCATTGCTCGCCTCCACGCTGGACGTCAGCAAGTCTCGGGTGCGCATCCTCTCCGGCCATCGCTCCAGGCGCAAGGAGGTCCTCATCGAGCGCGTCTCACCGGGCGCGCTCGAGGCCATCATCGCCTGAGACAGCCCGCCGGGCGTCGTCGGACCCTTCACTTATCCAGGCCTCCGGTGATGCCGTTTGTCTGTGGCCGGACGATCAGGCCGAGAGCGAGACAGGTCGGCAGTAGAGTTCCGCCGAGAGCGCACAAGGGGAGAGAACAATCTTGTTCAGCAAAGTCGATACACAGGTTTCCTTCGTAGAGCTCGAGCACCGGGTCCTCCGATTCTGGGAGGAGGACGACACCTTCGAGGTGCTGCGACGCAAGAACGCGGACGGCCCGCGCTGGTCGTTCCTGGACGGGCCGATCACCGCCAACAACCCCATGGGCGTCCACCACGCGTGGGGCCGCACCTACAAGGACTGCTACCAGCGGTTCCACGCCATGAAGGGCGAGAAGCTGCGCTACCAGAACGGCTTCGACTGCCAGGGGCTGTGGGTCGAGGTGGAAGTCGAGAAGGACCTTGGCTTCCAGAACAAGCGCGATATCGAGCAGTATGGCCTGGAGCGCTTCGTCGAGAAGTGCAAGGAGCGCGTGCGCACTTACGCCGCCCGCCAGACCGAGCAGTCCATCCGGCTGGGCTACTGGATGGACTGGGACAACTCCTACTTCACCATGTCCGATGAGAATAACTACACCATCTGGGCCTTCCTGAAGAAGTGCCACCAGCGGGACCTGATCTACCTCGGCCGCGACAGCATGCCCTGGTGCCCCCGCTGCGGCACGGGCATCAGCCAGCACGAGATGCACGAAGGCTACAGGGAGGTCACCGAGGATTCGGTCGTGCTGCGCCTGCCCCTGCGCGAACGGGAGAACGAGTACCTGCTCGTCTGGACGACCACGCCATGGACGTTGACCTCCAACGTGGCATGCGCCGTTCATCCGGAACTCACCTACGTCCGCGCGCGGCAAGATGGAGCGACCTATTACCTGGCCGAGTCCTGCCTGGACCAGATGGACTCGCGGGGGGACTGCGAAGTGCTCGAGACCATGGCCGGCGCGGCGCTGGAGGGATGGGCCTACGACGGCCCGTTCGACGAGCTGCCGGCCGCCGCTCCCGCCGTCGAGG
>JASFTU010000126.1:0-6262 GCA_050050635.1 Candidatus Brocadiaceae bacterium | reverse complement strand
AGGTCGTGCTCGCCCGTCGCTACACACCCGGCCGAGAGGGCAAAAGCAGCGTGCCGATGGAGGGCGTCGCGCAGGCGGCGCTGGCGGCGCTCGAGGATCTCCAGGGCGCACTGCTCGAGCGCGCGCTGGAATTCCGCCGTTCCCACACCGCCCGTCCCTCCGACTACGAGGGCCTGCGTGCCGCCGTGGCGGAGGGGTTTGCGCACGCCTGGTGGTGCGGCTCGGAGGAGTGCGAAGCACGGGTCAAGGAGGAGACGAAGGCCACGATCCGCTGCATCCCCCTCGAGCAGCCCGATGGCGAGGGGGAGTGTGTCGTCTGTGGTCAGCCGGCCGCCGAGGAGGCCGTGTTCGCCCGCGCCTACTGAAACGCCCGGCTCCCCCGCGGGGGAAGGTCATGTCGGACGAGGACCTCAGCATCTGGGACGTTGACGGAGGGTCAGCCGCACGCAGCTACGCTCGCTCTCCCTACACGCACTACAGGGAGGAGATCTACCCGCTGATCGGGCAGATCCTCGACGGGCTGGGCGATGGCATTCGCGTCCTGGACGTCGGCGCCGGTCCGGGGCATTGCGCGGCGGAGTTCTATCGCCGCCGTCCGGACAGTCGGACCCGCTTCGTGCTGCTCGACGTCGGCGAAGCCATGCTGGACATCGCCCGCGAGCAGCTGGGGGCATTGCGGGTGCCGTGCGCGTTCCACGTCCGGGATTTCAACGATCCCGACTGGCACGCCGGGCTGGGGCAGTTCGACGCCATCGTCTCCAACAACGCTCTGTTCCACCTGCTGCCGGACCGCGTCGGCGCCTACTACCGCGAGGCGTACCGGTTGCTCCGCGCGGACGGCGTGTTGCTCAACCACCAGTCCTTCGGTCACGAGGACCCCGCCTTCGGGGCGGCTGTGGAGCATTTCCCCCAAGCGCTGGCCTGGTGGCGCGGTTGGTCCGACGAGGAGCGCCTGAGGGCGGAGGAGGCACGCCGGGAGAGTGACGAACTGCTTGCGGCGGCCGAGGCGCGCAGGGAGAAGGCGCCCGGAGGCGCCCAGAAGGGCGAGGAGTCCGAGGGAGCGCCCGCCTATGCCAGCCTCCACCTGCCGGTGACGGAGCACATCCAGCACATGCGCCGCGCCGGATTCAGCGCGGGGTGCATCTGGCGCAAGATGGAGTCGGCGGTCCTGGCCGGCATCAAGGGCCGCCCTTTCACAGGAACATCGGAGAACCGCCCAAGCGGAGATTAGCGATGAGGATTGGGTTCCACGGACAACTGCTGGATCACCCCGAAGCGCGCGTCGGATTCATCGGCTGCGGCTCGCACGCGTTCCGCAACCTGTTCCCCGCCCTCCAGTTCGTCCCACTCAGGCTGGTGGCCACCTGCGACCTGGACCGCGAGAAGGCACGGGTCTATGCCGAACGTTTCGGGGCGGAGTCCCATTACGGCGACTTCCGCGAAATGCTGGACGGGGAAGAGCTGGACGGCGTGCTCATCTGCACCGGCTACGGCAAGGACGGCCGCCCGACCCACGCGAGACTGGCGGCGGAGTGCCTCCGCGCCGGTTGTCACGCCTGGATGGAGAAACCGCCGGCCGCCAGCTGCGCCGAAATCGAGGACGTGCAGGAGGCCGAGCGGGAGAGCGGGAAGTTCAGCATGGTGGGCCTCAAGACCATGTTCTTCCAGGCCAACGAGAAAGCGCTGGAGCTGACGCGCCGCGCGGAGTTCGGCACGGTGAACCTCATCACCCTCCGGCGGCCCGTGAACGTCCCCCCGACCGACGAACTGAGCGCCTACCTGGACGGGGAGAACGTCGGCTCGGCCCTCCGCTTCCTCGATCACATCTGCCACGTCACCTCCCTGCTGCTCCTCTTCGCCGGCATGCCGGAGACGATGTACTACGAGCGCACCCCGGCAAGCGCGGCGGTCGTGACCTTCCGCTACGGCTCGGGCACCGTGGCCACGATGGCTCTCACCGAGGGCGCCTCCTACGAGGGAGGCATCGAGCAGAGCATGATCGTCGGCGAAGGGGGCCACCACGTGCTGGTGGACAACAACATCCGCGTCGAGTACCACCGCGGCCCGGCCCGACCCGAGGGCCAGGGCTACGGCAGCACGCCGTCGCACTTCACTGGGCCGCCCGAGGCGACCACGGCCGTGTGGCACCCCGAGTTCTCGCTGGGGCAGCTCTACAGCAAGGCGCTCTTCACCCAGGGATTCTACGGGGAGATCAACGAGTTCGCCCGGGCCGTGCTCGAAGAGCGCCGTCCGGCGAAGAGCCACAGCGAACACGCCTGGCAGGTGACGCGCATCTTCGAGGCTTTCGCCGAGGGACCGGGGAAAGTCATCCGGCTCTGAGACCGACCGCTCAAGTGCCCCCGAGAAGCCGGATCACGCCGTCGGCGGCGAACCACGCCGCGAATCCACCCAGACAGATCGCCAGCGCCCCCACCAGCCACCGGTACCCCCTGTCCGACAGCATCCGCCGCCCCCGATGGACCGACTCCGAGACGGCGGCGTACCATCCCAGGTCGGCCAGGACGTGACCGGCGTAGAAGACCGCATAGCCGATCAGCGCGAACTGCGCCGCGCCGGCCAGCAGGCGCATTCCCAGCGTTGCCCACCACACGAAGAAGTAGGGATTGGCCACCGAGGTGAGTGCCCCCGCGGCCACCACGCCCGAAGCGCCGGGACCGTCGCCGCCATCCACCTCGGACCCGGTCGGCAGGTGGAGCCGCGGCAGGGAACGCAGCATGCCGACGCTCATCAGCAGGAGCACGATGCCGCCGGCGAGACCCACGCCACCGACGAACCCCTTCGAGCCCAGGAGTCGTCCGAGCCCGAACACGATCGCCAGCATGAGCGGCAGTTCCACGAGGGCGTGTCCGACCACCACGAGCGGCCCGGCCCAGCGACCCCCGGCCGCGCTGTGCCGCACCGTCACGAACAGCACCGGTCCCGGCATGAGCGCTCCCGAGAGCGCCGTAACGAAGGCAGTGAGGAACAAAGTGGCCAGCGACAGGGTAGCCTCCCGTTGGCAAGTGGCGGCCGCTCTTCGCCCGGACGTGCACGGGCGACGCAAGCAGCCATTATAGAGCCCGACGAAGCGCCCTGCAGACGAACGCGCGCGAACGGACGGAGGGCCTTCTCTTTGACAGCATGCATATTGCGACCTATAATCCGGTGGTTGCCAGACGGGCCCTCCGAAAGGGGTCTCCGCGGCGGCGTTATGAGTCGTCCCACGGGCCGAGACCTCGCCGTGCCCCGGCGGCACTTCCGGCTGTTGCTCTTTTCCCCATCCGGGCTCCCAGAGGCGTACCCAGGTCGGCCGCGCGGCCTGTCGGCGGCGGCTGCGACGGGTGGCTCGGTCGGGTCCGGCGGGGGCTGCAGGGAGCATCGGCCCTTCGCCTTGTGAACCGGAAGGGACTACCCGGCCTGCCATGCTCGTCTACCCGGCCGTCGACATCGCCAGAGGAAGATGCGTCAGGCTGCTGCAGGGCAGGCCGGAGGACGAGACGGTGTATCACAGCAGCCCTGCCGAGGCGGCCCTGCACTGGCAGCAGCTCGGCGCTGAGGCGCTGCACGTGGTGGACCTGGACGGCGCGCTGGCAAGCGGCAGCAACGCCGGGCCGGTGGAGCAGATACTGCAGCGCGTGGCCGTGCCGGTCCAGGTAGCCGGCGGTCTGCGCAGTGAGGAGGCCGTGGAGCGCGTGCTGAACGCCGGGGCGGCGCGAGCAGTGGTGGGCACGCGCGCGGTCCGAGAACCCGAGTGGGCAATGCAGCTCTGCCGGGAACTCCCCGGCCGGGTGGTCATCGCCGTGGACGCCCGGGAAGGGCACGTCGCTGTCGAGGGATGGCAGGAATTGGCCGACGTCGGGCCGATCGAGCTGGCCCTCAGGCTGGCCGAAGCGGAACCCGCGGCGTTCCTCTACACGGACGTCGCCCGCGACGGGATGCTCAGCAGGCCCAACTTCGGGGCGGTCGAGAGGCTGCTGGACGCCGTCGAAGTGCCCGTGATCGCCTCGGGCGGTGTCGCGTCCGTGGAGGACGTGCAACGGCTGGGGCAGTCCGGGGCCGACGCGGTAGTCATCGGTAAGGCGCTCTATGAAGGCCTGCTGGAACTGCCGGCCGCCCGGGAGGCGGCCTCGGAGTACCCGTCCAGGCTGTCGCCGAGTCCGGCGGATTAGCCGTCGGTGGCCCCGGCCTCTGCCGGCACAATGCGGTCGAGGAACATAGCGGAGGAAACTGATGGCGGACAGAAGCGCCAGCAACATCTGCAACGTTGCCGTGGTCGGGCACGGCGGCGCCGGGAAGACCACATTCGTCGATCGAGCCCTCTCTGCGGTGGGCTTCACCAAGCGCCCGGGGGATGTCGATGCCGGCACCTCGCTGAGCGATTACGATGCCGACGAGAAGGAGCATCGGTTCTCCGTAAACAGCACCGTGTTCCACTTCAGTGCCCACGACCGCGCGTTCAACCTCATCGACACTCCGGGCTACCTGGATTTCGCCGGGGCCGCCGTGGCCGCCCTCTACGCGGTGGAGACCGCGGTCGTCGCCGTGAGCGCTCGCGAGGGCGTGCAGTTGAACACACGCCGCATGTGGAACACCGCCGTCGAGAAAGGCCTGGCACGGGTTGTCCTCATCACGCGTATCGACGGCGACAACATCAACGTTGACAGCCTGCTGGCCGAGATCCGAAAGGAGCTCGGGCCGGAGTGCCGGACCCTCTTCCTGCCCGTCGGACTGGGCCAGGACTGCACGGGCGTTGTCAACGTGCTGGAGACAGAGGACGCCCCGGAGGGGGTAGTCGGGGACTTCGGTTCAGCCCGTCAGCAGTTCCGCGAGTCGATAATCGAGTGCGACGACGCCCTCATGGAACGCTACCTGGAGGGCGAGGAGGTGAGCCAGAGCGAATTGGTGGACGTTCTGGGGCGGGCCGTTGCCGCCGGGAACCTGGTCCCCGTGCTGTGCTGCGCGGCCAGGAGCGGCATCGGCGTCAAGGAGACCATCCGCTTCCTGGCAGCGTGCGCTCCGGCGCCGGCCGACGGCGTGCGGCGCTCCGCCACCGACGCCAACGGCGAGGAGGCGGTCCTGGAGCCCGACCCCGACGGCCCCCTTTGTGCGCGTGTGTTCCGAACGACCACGGACGTGCACGTCGGCAAGATCGCCTACTTGCGAACATACAGCGGTTCGCTCTCCGGGGACCTCAACGCCACGCTGGCGCGAACCGGCAAGACGCTCAGGCTGGGGCACCTGTATGTCATCAAGGGCGAAGACCAGGAGGAGGTCCGGGAAGGCGTGCCGGGTGACATCCTGTGCGTGGCCAAGCTGGAGGAGCTCCGCCTGGGGGATACGCTCTGCGACGCTCAGCGCGTGCTGACGCTGCCGAAGATGGACTTCCCGAATCCCATGATGTCGCTCGCCGTCGAGCCGGAGAGCCGGGAGGACGAGGAGAAGATAAGCGTCGGCCTGCAGGAGCTGGCCGAGGGCGATCCCACGTTGAAGATCGAGAGACGACAGCAGAGCGGAGAACTCGTCATCACCGGCATGAGCAACCTGCACCTGGACGTGATGCTGTCCAAGCTGAGGCGCCGTCACGAGATATCCGTCGCGACCCGGGAACCCTCGACCCCTTACCTGGAGACCATCACTCGCTCGGCCACGGCCCAGTACCGCCACAAGAAGCAGACCGGCGGGCGGGGTCAGTACGGCGAGGTGTACCTGCGTGTGGAACCCAATGAACGGGGCGAGGGTTTCGAGTTCATCGACGAAATAAGGGGCGGCGTCATACCCCGCCAGTTCCTGCCGGCCATCGAGAAGGGCATCCGGGAGCAGATGGAGCAGGGCCTGCTGGCCGGGTACCCGATCGTGGACCTGAAGGCGGCCGCCTATGACGGCTCACACCACAGCGTTGACTCCTCGGAGGCCGCCTTCAAGATCGCCGGGGGCCGTGCCTTCCGCAGGTGCTTCGAGGAGGCGAAGCCGGTCCTGCTCGAGCCGATCGCCAGCATGGAAGTCACCATCCCGACGCAGTTCATGGGCGACGTCACCGGCAACCTGACCGGCCATCGCGGCCGGATCCTGGGCATGGATCAGGAGGGCCAGATGCAGGTGATCCGGGCCGAGATACCCATGGCCGAAGTCACACGCTACAGCACCGAGCTGAAGAGCATGACGGGCGGAGAGGGGACATTCACGCTGGAGTTCGCCCGTTACCAGACCGTCCCTCCGCACATCCAGCAGGAGATCGTCGCCCGCCATACCAGAAAGCAGGAAG
>JASFTU010000125.1:0-6274 GCA_050050635.1 Candidatus Brocadiaceae bacterium | reverse complement strand
AGCGACGATGAGCGGAACAGCCGCCACAAGCGGATTGCGGTGTACGGCACGGAGGGCTTCGTGCACTGGCAGATGCACGCGTGGGAGCGATCGACGACGGACGTGGAGTACGAGAGCGGCGAGAAGCAGTACGGCGATGAGGATGTGCTGGGGCAGGCGGCGATGACGGACGCGATGTGCGACTGGCTGGACGACGACAGCAACGTGCACGCCAATTGCCTGGACACCTCGCTGGCGGAGACGAACACGGTGCTGGGGCTGTATGCCAGCGCGATCAAGGGAGTGCCCGTCGAGCTGCCGTACGCGGCCGGCGACAGCCTGCTCGAGGGGCTGCGGGCGAAGGTGGAGGGATAGCCATGAAGGCGGGAACAACGGCGGCGCTTCTGTGCATTGCTCTGTCGGCTGCGGCGTGGGCGGCCGAGCCGGCGGTGCTCGAGGCGGACTTCGATGGGCCGGATGCCCTCGCGGAATGGCGCGGCGAGGCTGGGCCGGTGGTGGCGGGGTACCAGGGAACACCGTCGCTCCTGGTGGAGAGCACCGATGCGTCGGCGTCGGTGAACGTTCAGCGGGATGTGCCCGTGGCGCGGCTGGGGAGCGGGCTGGTCTCCCTCAGTGCGGTCGTGCGGGCGGAGGGCGTGAGCAAGCCGCCGCAGCCCTGGAACGGGATCAAGGTGATGCTGATCCTCGAGGTCGGCGGCGGGCGGCAGCATCCGCAGATCCCGCTCGGGCAGGGGACGTTTGACTGGACGCGTCGGGTCCATGCGCTGAGGATTCCGGAGGGCGTGAGCAAGGCGACGCTGGTGCTCGGGCTCGAGCGCGTGAGCGGGAAGGTATGGTTCGACGATGTGGAGATCCGGAAGGGTCGCCCGACAGCTCGAACAGGGAGACAGGGCGCCATGTTCAAGGGGCACGATCTGCCGCGGCTTCGCGGGGTGATGCACGGGCCGCAGTTCGATGAGCAGAACATCCGCGACCTGGCCGAGTGGGGCGCGAACCAGGTGCGCTGGCAGCTCAACTGGACGCCGATGAAGCAGGCGGAGGAGTGGGCGAAGGACCTGGAGGCCTACGACGAGTGGCTCGATGGGGCGCTGGAGCACACGGACAAGGCCCTGGATGCGTGCGAGAAGTACGGGATCAAGGTGCTGCTCGATCTGCATTGCCCGCCGGGCGGCCGTGCCGCGGGCGGCGTGTGCCGGATGTTCAGTGAGGCGCACTATCGGGACAAGCTGCTCGATGCGTGGGAGCGGATGGCGCATCGGTACAAGGGGCGGGACGCCATCTACGCGTACGATCTGATCAACGAGCCGGTGGAGCCGCGAAGCGGCGCGATCGTGACGTGGCCGGAGCTGGCCACGGAGGTGATCCGGCGGATCCGGGCCATCGATCCGGGCAAGCCGGTGGTGTATGAGCCCGGGCCCTGGGGCGGGCCCGACGGGTTCGACGCGATCGAGCCGCTGGATGTGGAGCGGGTCATCTACAGCTTCCACATGTACAAGCCGCACCAGTTCACGCACCAGTTCCGGTACGAGCCGTCGGTGTATCCGGGGGAGATCGGGGGCGTGAACTGGGACAAGGAGCGGCTGCGGGAGGCGATGCGGCCGGCCATCGACTTCCAGCGGGAGTTCAACGTGCATATGTACGTGGGGGAGTTCAGCGCAATCCGGTGGGCGCCGGACAACTCGGCGTTCCGCTACATTCGCGACCTGATCGAGCTGTTCGAGGAGTACGGGTGGGACTGGTCCTATCACGCCTACCGCGAGTGGTCCGGGTGGAGCGTGGAGCATACGACGGATGAGAAGGACGGGGAGCGGAGTGCGACGCCCACGGAGCGGGAGAAGCTGCTCCGCGGGTGGTTTAAGAAGAACGAGACGCCCGGAGGCCGGTAGACGCTATAGTGACCAGCCGTCGCGGTAGGCCTCCTGGACGTACTTGTTGGCGTCCTCGTTGTTTGTGAACTTCATCTTGTCGCCATCCCACTCGAGGAGCTTGCCGGTGCGGATGGCGATGTTGCCGAGGAGCACTAACTCCCCCAGCGGCGCCGCCCAGTGGAAGTCGCAGGCGGCCGGCTCCCCGCCCCGGCAGGCCTCGATCCACTCTCCCCACGTGCCCGGGCGGCGGGTGAGGGTCTTGGGTGTGTCCTTGAACTTCTCGGCCCGGGCCGGATCGAGGATCTTCTCGCGGAGCATCGTGCCCTCGTCGCCGACGTACAGGACTCCCCCTCCGGGCAGGGGCTTGTCGAGCCCGGCCGGTTGAGGGGGCTTGAGGCCGCCGTCGTACCAGGTCACGCGCACGGGCGGCATGCCCTCGCGGGCGGGGAAGTCGTAGGTGACGATCGAGGCCAGCGGCGCGGTCTCGGGCAGGACCCGTGAGGATGTGGCATGTACACTCGTGGGGTGGCCGAGCTTGAGGGCGCGTTTGGGAACGTTGAGGTGGTGGCAGCCCATGTCGCCGAGGGCGCCGGTGCCGAAGTCCCACCAGCCGCGGAAGTTCCAGGGGTGGTAGATGGCCCGACGCTTCGCGCCGACCTGTTTGACGGCGAGATGGTCCTCGGGCCATTCGTTCTTGAAGGGCCGCATGGGAGCCGGACCGAGCCACAGATCCCAGTCCAGATGCGAGGGGACTTCGTCCTCGCCCGCCGGACGGGCCATGCCCTGGGGCCACAGGGGGCGATTGCTCCAGACGTGGGCCTCGCGGACATCGCCAATGGCACCGGCCCAGATCAGCTCGCAGGTGCGGCAGCCGGACTCCCCCGAGTTGGGGGAGGCGGTGACCTGTGTGGCGACCTTCGCCTTGCGCGCGCCATCGGCCACGACACGCGCCTCGTGGATGGTTCGGGTCAGTGGCTTGACGCAGCACAGGTGCTTCCTGAGCCGGAGCGCGGCCGTGGCGATGACGGCGTGCGTGTGGTCCGGGGTGCCGACGTAGACGGAGTCGATCTTGTCGGTCTCGGCCTCCAGCATCTCGCGGTAGTCGCCGTATCTTCTCGCGTCCGGCCATTTGTCGTAGGATCGCTTGGCATAGTTGTCGTCCACGTCGCAGAGGGCGACGATGCTAAAGCCCGCTTTCTCGCACGCCTGGAGCTGGCCGTGGCCCACGCCGCCGACGCCGATGCCCGCGAGCTGCGGCTGATCGCTCGGGGGCGTGTTGCCCGGGCCGCCGAGGACGTGGCGCGGGACGATGGTGAGGGCGGCGGATGCCGCCGCGGCCCGGCGGATGAATCGGCGGCGGGACGAGGGAGTTTCGCCGCCGCGGTTGTTCGTACTTTCCATGTGCGGAGCCTCCTTCGGAAGGCGTGACCCGAGTTGACTTCGCCGCGGGCGCGCGGCATCCTCCCGGGAGTGTGGCAAGGTAGGACTCGGGAGGGCCGTGGGGGAAGGAAGTAGCGTTCCGATGGGCGGGCAGATGCGGAGTATGGTGTCAGCGCTATTGCTGTTAGCGGCGGCCGTGCTTGGACAAGGGCGGCCGGGGCTGGCGGCGCGCGCGCCGGCGTCCGAATTCGAGTCGCTGCGGCTGGCGATCAATGACCTCATCGAGGGCTTCGGGCCCCAGTATCCCAAAGGGCAGGAGTACCTGACTCAGCTCGAGGCGCTGGAGCGGTCGGACGATCGGGGCGCGGCGGCCATGGCGAGGCTCGATGCTCTCCGGCGGGAGGCGCTGCTGGCGAATCCGTTGCTCGACTGTGAGGGGCTCCTGCTGCTCAAGCGGAAGCGGGGCCAACTCGGGCTGCCAGTGAACCACAAGTGCAACTCGGGCATCGAGAAGACCGCATACGACAATGAGATCGCCGTGCTGGCCCCCATTCGGCCGGATGGGACGCTGCGGACGCTGTTTCGGCCGCGGGGCAGCGAGTTCGTCGGCGAGATGGACCTGCACTACGATGCGGGTCGGCTGCTGTTCACCATGCCGAGAGGGAAGAGCTGGCATGTCTTCGAGATCAACGTGGACGGGAGCGGCCTGCGGCAGGTGACGCCGGGCGAGCACACGGACGTTGACAACTTCGACGGGTGCTATCTGCCCGGCGGGCGGGTCGTGTTCTGCTCGACGGCCTCGTATCACGCCGTGCCGTGCTGGCACGGCCAGCAGCGCGCCTGCAGCATCTACCGCATCGATGCCGACGGGAGCAACATGCGGCAGTTGACGTTCGACCAGGACCTGGACCTGCACCCGTCGGTGCTGCCCAGCGGGCAGGTGATCTTCAGCCGGTGGGACTACTCGGGCACGATGCACATGTATCTGCGGCCGCTGATGGTGATGAATCCCGACGGTACGGGACAGCGGGCGGTGTATGGGAGCAACTCCTACTGGCCGAACGCGCTCTACTTCCCGCGGGGGATTGCGGGAGCGGCGGACAAGCTCATAGCGGTTGTGGCCGGGTACCACGGGGTGCCGCGGATGGGGGAGCTGGGGCTGCTGGACCTGAGCCGCGGATGGTACGAGGCCGATGGCGTGGTGCAGCGCATCCCGGGCCGCGGGAAGCCGATAGAGACGGTCATCCTGGACCGGCTGGTGGACGCCTCGTGGCCCAAGTTCCTCCATCCCTATCCGCTGAGCGACAAGTACTTCCTCGTGGCCGTGCAGCCGAGCGCCAGGGCGCCGTGGGGCATCTACCTGGCGGACGTGTTCGACAACATGGTGCCGGTCCAGGTGAATCCGCAGCACGATTTCTTCGAGCCCATTCCCCTGAAGAAGATCCCCCGGCCGCATGTCATCCCCGACCGGGTCCGGATGGACCGCGACGATGGGATCGTCTACCTGCATGACGTGTACGCCGGGCCGGGGCTGGCGGGGGTGCCGCGGGGCACGGTCAAACGGCTGCGCGTGGTGGCGTATCACTACGGGTATCCGGGGATGGCCGGGCCGGACAAGGTCGGCAGTGGCGGGCCGTGGGAGGTGATGCGGATCATGGGCACGGTGCCGGTGCACGAGGACGGCTCCGCCATGTTCCGCGTACCGGCCCGTACGCCGATCACCGTGCAGCCGCTCGATGCCGAGGGGAAGGCCGTGCAGCTCATGCGGAGCTGGTTTGCGGCCATGCCGGGCGAGTCGCTCTCGTGCACGGGGTGCCACGAGCCTCCCTCGGACGTGTCGCCGTCTACGATGGCGGCGGCGATGGACATGGGAGTGTCCGACATCACGCCGTGGTACGGCCCCCCCCGGGGGTTCGACTTCGAGCGGGAAGTGCAGCCCGTGCTGGACAGGTACTGCGTCACCTGCCACAATGCCGAGACCGAGAGCGAAGCGGTGCCGGACCTCAGGTCGGAGCGCCACGTGAAGCCTTACGCGGGACGGGAGCTCAACGACCTCGGGGCAAAGCGGCTGCATCCGGCAGTGCGGGGCGCGCTGGGCGGCACCAAGGTGAAGTACACGCGGGCGTATGAGGCGCTGGTGCCGTACATTCGCAGGGTGGGGATCGAGGACGACGTGCGGCTGCTCGCGCCGGGGGAGTATCACGCGGATACGAGCGAGCTCATCCAGATGCTCCAGAAGGGGCACCACAACGTCGCGCTGGATGGCGAGGCGTGGGATCGGCTGGTCACCTGGATCGACCTGAACGGGCCGTGCCACGGGACGTGGGGGGAGGTGGCGCCGATTCCGGAGGGCGCCCACCGGCGGCGCAGAGAGCTGGCGCTGCTGTATGGGGGCGCGACGGACGATCCCGAGGTGATTCCGGAGGTTGCTCGGTCCCGCGTTCAGCCCGTCACGCCTGAGCCGCTGCCTGCTCCAGAGGGAGAGCGGGTGGAATGCGCGGGCTGGCCGTTCGACGCCGATGAGGCGCGGCGCCGTCAGGGAGCGATGGGGCTGCGCGGCAAGACCATCGATCTGGGCGGCGGAGTGACGATGCGGCTGGCGCCGATCCCCGCGGGGAAGTTCGTGATGGGTGACGCGGAGGGCGAAGCGGATGAGCGCCCACTTGCCCGGGTGGAAATCGACAAGCACTTCTGGATGGGCATGTGTGAGGTGACGAACGAGCAGTTCCGGCGCTTCGACCCCGGGCACGGCTCGGGCTTCTTTATGAAGCGCTACCCGGGGAAGGACGGCCCGGGCCTTCCACTGAACGGCCCAAAGCAGCCGGCCCTGCGCGTGTCGTGGCAGCAGGCGGTGGCTTTCTGCCAGTGGCTCTCGCAGCGGATCGGAACGGCGTTCGCGCTGCCGACGGAGGCGCAGTGGGAGTACGCGTGCCGGGCGGGAGCGGGAGCGCCGCTCTCCTACGGCGCGGACGATGCCGACTTCTCCGGGCACGGCAACTTTGCCGACAGGGCGCTGAGCATACCGC
>JASFTU010000124.1:0-6275 GCA_050050635.1 Candidatus Brocadiaceae bacterium | reverse complement strand
GGCCCTCCGCGCCGACGGCCCGACGCCGCGCGAGCGGTGGATCGGTACCCTCAAGTTCGAGCGCCCCGACAGGATCCCCTTCCAGCCCGGCTGGCCGAGGGAATCGACGCGCCGAAGGTGGCACGCGGAGGGGCTTCCGGAGGACAGGAACTGGCGGGAGGTCCTGTGCGAGGAGATCGGCGTCGACCTGCCCCGCACGAAGCCACGCGTCGCGCACGGCGTGAGCTTCCGCA
This sequence comes from Candidatus Brocadiaceae bacterium, assembly GCA_050050635.1. GTDB lineage: Bacteria > Planctomycetota > Brocadiia > SM23-32 > SM23-32 > JASFTU01. The sequence goes on along the minus strand of JASFTU010000124.1, from coordinate 6,042 downwards.
TGATGCCCCAGTTCGAGGAGAAGATCCTGGAGCACCGGGACGGCCATTACGTGGTGCAGGACTGGAAGGGGAACATCTGCGAGATATCCGATGAGTTCGACCCCCGCTACCTGCGCAACGCCATCGATTTCGTCACCCGCAAGTGGATCAAGCTCCCCGTCGAGGACCGCGAGGGCTGGGAGGAGATGAAGCGCCGCTACGAGCCGGAGGAACCGGGGCGCGTGCCGGAGGACTTCGAGGACCGCTGCCGGCGGCTGAGCGAGCGGGACTACGTCTCGACGGTGGCCTTCCCCGGGCCGTTCTGGCAGGTGCGCGAGTGGGTCGGGTTCGAGCGACTGTGCATGCTGTTCATCGATGACCCGGATTTCCTCCGGGAGATGATCGGGTTCTGGACGCACTTCGTCTCTCGGACGCTCGCGCCGCTGCTGGAAGCGCGGGTCGTGGATCACCTGTTCGTCAGCGAAGACATGGCCTTCAAAGAGAAGCCGATGATCAGCCCGGCCATGGCCCGTGAGTTCCTGAAGCCGGCCTACGACCGCTGGATCGCTGAGGCCCGGGAGGGCGGCGTGGCGATCATCGACATGGACTCCGACGGCCGGGTGGATCAGTTGATCCCGGTCTGGATCGAGGCCGGCTTCGACGTCTGCGACCCCATGGAGGTGGCCGCCGGGAACGACATCGTGGCTCTGCGGGAGCGCTTCGGTCGGCGGATGGCCTACAGGGGCGGGGTGGACAAGCGCGCCATCGCGAAGGGCGGCAAAGCGGTCGCGAGGGAACTCGAACGGGTGGCGCCCGTTGCGCGTGACGGCGGCTACATTCCCGGCTGCGACCACGGCGTTCCCAACGACGTCTCCTGGCCGAACTTCGTCCATTACGCACGACTGCTGGCAGAACTGACCGGATGGGGATGAGCCACCGGCGGGGAGGATGCCCGTGAAGCAACTGGTTCTGGGAGGTGGGGCGGCCCGGCTGGAGGAGGTACCCCGGCCGGAAGCCGAGCCCGGTTGGGCGGTGATCCGGGCGATGGTCCTTCCCATCTGCGGAAGCGACAGAGGTGCGTTCCTGGACGCCGGCGAGCATCGCTACGCCGGCCACGAAGGGACGGGCGTGGTGGACGAGGTGACGCCGGGCAGTCGCTTCGAGCCGGGCGATCGGGTGGTGATCGCCCCGCAGGCGGGCTGCGGGTGCTGTCGGCTGTGCCGCAGCGGGGAGTGGATCTACTGCGGGAACAGGCCCGAGTTCACCGGCCACTTCCGGGAGTACGTCAAGAAGCAGGAGTGGATCCTCCCCCGGCTGCCGGAGGACATATCGCTGGAGGTGGGCTCGCTGGCCGGCTGCGCGCTATGCCCGGCCTTCTCCGCGCTCGAGATTGCACGGGTCACGCCGTCCGACACGGTGCTGGTGACGGGGCTGGGCCCCGTGGGGCTCGGGGCGGTGGCCGTGGCGTCACTGCGCGGGGCGCGGGTCCTGGCCGTGGAGCCGCAGGCCTACCGCCGGGACCTGGCGATGCAGCTCGGGGCGGATGAGGTGACCGATCCTGCCCAGGAGGACGCGCTGGAATGGGCCCGCGAGCTGACCGACGGGCAGGGGCCGAGCTGCGCCGTGGAGTGCAGCGGCGGGACGGAGCCGTTGCGCCTGTGCATCGACGCCGCGGCGACCCTCGGCCGGGTCGCCATCGTGGGGGAGAACCATGGCCCGGTGGAGATGGGCCCGAGCGAGGACTTCATCCGCAAGGGGCTTACGGTCTTCGGCACGTGGTTCGGCAACTGGCTGAACTACGCGGGCGTCTTCGACGTGATCCGCCGCAAGCCCGACGTAGCGAAGATCATCACCCATACCTTCGCCTTCGAGCGCGCGCAGGAGGCGTTCCAGACCTTCTTCTCGGGAGAGGCGGGGAAGGTTCTGTTGACGCCCGGGGGCTGACGGGGCCCGACCACGGGCGTTGACACCGGCTGGGCATCGGGGTACTTTGTTCGTACGCGGCGGGGACGCGGCCCGCTGCCGGGGTTTGCGAGCAATCGATGCGATACTCAAGGGGGACGTCGCGATGAAGAGATCGGTTGTAGTGCTCGTGTTGGTTGTGGTACTGGCCCTGCTCTGGCCCGGCTCGGGGGCGTTGGCCCAGCGCGGGCGAGGGCGTGGACGCGGAGCCAGGGCGGAGAAGGCCGAAGAGAAGGGCGGTGAAGAGAGAGAGGACGAGAGGGAAGAGGAGGAGCGGGAGGAAGAGGCCGAAGAAGCCGAGGAGCGGGCCGAACGCGAGGCCGAAGAAGCCGAGGAGCGGGCTGAGGAACGTGCTGAAGAAGCGGCCGAACGGGCTGAAGAGGCGGAGCAGAAGGCGGAGGCCGCCCCCGCCGAGGCGGAAGGCCCCGGCGGACCGGCCCGGGCGCAGGAGCGAGTGGCCGAGGCCGTGGCGCGCCAGATGGAGAGGGAGGAAGACAAGCACCGCAGACGGGTCGCCCGACTGGAGCGTATACGGGACATGCTCCAGGAGAAGGGCAACACGCAGGCGGCGGAGCGACTGGAGGAGGTCCTCCAGAAGGAGAACACTCGCCACGAACGCGCCATGGAGCGGCTGGAGCGACGCAGTGCGCAGGCCGCAGAGCGGTTCGAGCGCGTCATGGAGCGGGTGCGCGCCCAAGAGCAGAAGGGACGCCGGCGAGGAGGCAAGCCCGAGGAGGGCGGCCGAGGCCGAGCGGGCGCCACCGGTCCGCCCGAAGGAGTCGGACGTGAGCGAGCAGAGGCGGCCGGTGGCCCCGAGGGCGCCGGGTCGGAAGACGAGGAAGAGGAGGACGAAGAGGCCGAGGGGCAGCGCGGGCGCGGCAGGGGCAGGTCGCGCGGCGGCCGCGGACGCGGAAGGGGCCGCTGAGTGCCGGGCCAGACAAGGCAGTTCCGCCGAGGAGGAGAACTATGAAGAGCGCTATGGGGCTGATGGTCGTGCTGGCATTCCCAGCGCTGGTGCTTCTGTGGGGCTGTGGCGAGGACGAGCAGCCGGCGGCGCCGTCGTCGGCGGGGCAGACCGGCTCAGCCGCCGCACAGGAAGAGCCGCTCGTGGTGAAGCCGATGGAGGAGTACCGCGAACAGGCGGCCGAAGAGATCACTCCGGAGAACGCCGAGCGGGAGCTCGAGAGGCTGGAACGCCAGATCGAGTCGGAGCTTGAGTCCGGCGGCTGAGCGCCGATCGCTCAGCGGCTGAAATGGAAGGTGATGATGTCGCCGTCCTGCACTTCGTAGTCCTTGCCTTCCATGCGCAGTTTGCCGCTGGCCCTGGCGTCCTTCAGGGAGCCGCATTCCTGCAGCTCCTCGAAGGAGACCACTTCCGCCCGGATGAAGCCCTTCTCCATGTCGGAATGTATCTTCCCGGCGGCCGCCCGCGCGCCGGTCCCGGCCTGCACGGTCCACGCGCGGAGTTTGTCGGAGACGTAGGTGAAGAACGACCTGAGTCCCATCTCTTCGTAGCAGGCTCGGATAATGCGCCCGACCGCGGGTTCCTCCAGCCCGGCCGCCTCCAGGAACAGCTCCCGCTCCTCCTCGTCAAGTTCCATGATCTCCATCTCGAGCTCGGCGCAGACCGAAATGGTCTGCGGGCCGATCTCCTCGATCTGCGGGGGCTCGGGGATCTGGTCCTCGTCGATGTTCAGCACGCAGATGCGGGGTTTGAGCGTGAGGAAGGAGTAGCTCCGGAGCATCTTCTGCTCGACTTCGTTAATCTCCACCGACGTGAGCGCGCTCTGTTGCTCCGCGGCGCGCTGGCAGCGCTGGAGCAGGTCCCGCTCCCTCTCCAGCTCTTCCCTTTCCGGGACGGGCTTCTTCAGGTCGGCCTCGATGGAGCTCAGGCGCTTCTCGATCACTTCAAGGTCGGCCAGCAGCATCTCCTCCGCCATGGCCCGGTACTCGCGCAGGGGGTCCACCTGCCCGAAGACTTCGGCCACGAAGGGGGACTCGAAGCACCGCAGGACCATCAGGACGGCGTCGGCCTCGCGGAGCGCCGCCACGGCCCTGCCGCTGTGCTCGCCTCCGGTCAGGTGGGCGAACACGCCCCCGATGTCCTCGAACTGGATCGTGGCGGGGATGACCTCCTTCGGCTGGAAGAGGTCCTCCAGCTCCCGGAGGCGTTCGTCGGGCACCCGCACCGTGGCGACGTCCACGTGTTCTCCCGGGTGGTAGCCGCCCACCTCACCGTGGGCGCCGGTCAGCGCGTTGAAGAGGGTCGTTGTGCCCGCCTGGGGCAGCCCGACGATGCCGGCCTTCACACCTCTACCTCCCTATCCAAAGCCCGGCCGCCGCGTAAACAGGATACCACGGAACAGGCGAGGGGACAACCAGTCGCGCTCATTCCCGCCGGTTGCCGTGTGAGTTCCGGGAGACTACAATCAGCTTGCCCTCGCAGCGCGGAGACCAAAGATGGAACAGATGACTTCGCGAGAGCGGTTCGCGCGGATGTACGCGCATCGAGAGGCGGACCGCGTGCCCATCATCGACACACCCTGGCCTGCCACCATCGAACGCTGGCGCCGGGAAGGCATGCCCGGGGACGTGAGCTTCGTGGACTACTTCGGCCTCGACCACGTGGCCCGGATCAGCGTGGACAACAGCCCGCGCTACGAGGTGAAGACGCTGGAGGAGACCGACGAGTACGTCGTCGGCACCACGCCCTGGGGCGTGACGGTGCGGAACTGGAAGCACGCGGCCTCGACACCCGAGTTCCTCGCCCACACCGTCACGGACCGGTCCTCCTGGGCGGAGGCGAAGGAGCGCATGAGTCCCACCCGCGACCGCGTGCCGTGGGACCACCTGCAGGAGAACTACCCGAAGTGGCGGGAGGAGGGCCACTGGATCGTGGCCGGGCTGTGGTTCGGCTTCGACGTCACCCACTCATGGACCGTGGGCACCGAGCGGCTGCTGTTCGCCCTGGCGGACGACCCCGACTGGTGCGTGGACATGTTCAACACCTTCCTCGACGTCAACATCGCTCTGCTGGACATGGTGTGGGAGGCGGGGTATGGGTTCGACTGCGTGAGCTGGCCGGATGACATGGGTTACAAGCAGAACCAGTTCTTCTCGGTCGGGATGTATCGCGACCTGCTCAAACCCGTGCATCGGCGGGCGATCGAGTGGGCTCACTCCAGGGGAGCGAAAGCTCACCTGCACTCCTGCGGCGACGTGCGCCCCTTCGTGCCGGAGCTCGTAGGGATCGGTCTGGACGCGCTCAACCCCCTGGAAGTGAAGGCCGGCATGGATCCCCTGCAGCTCAAGGAGCAGTACGGTGACGTTCTGGTCCTGCATGGCGGCATCAACGCCGTTCTGTGGGACAAACCGGAGGCCATCAGTGAGGAGATCCGGCGGGTGGTGCCGGACCTCAAGAAGGACGGCGGTTACATCTTCTCCTCGGATCACTCCGTGCCCTCCAGTGTCAGCCTGGAGGACTTCCGGCACATAGTCGAGCTGGCAAAGCGTGCGGGCAGCTACAGGTAGTGCTGCCCGGAGGGGGAAGCATGGCGGACCTTCGCGTGCTGTTTTGCGGGAACAGCTACACGTTCTTCCACGGTATGCCGCAGATCGTCCAGCAGTTCGCGGCGTCGCGGCCGGGCTGTCACCGCCTCGACTTCGAGATGATCGCTCCGGGCGGCTGCACGCTGGAGCGGCACTGGGAGGAGACCGGGGCGGCGGAGGCCATCTCGCGGGGCGCCTGGGATTGCGTCGTGCTCCAGGAGCAGAGCACCCGGCCCATAGAGGACCCGGGGCTGATGTTCCGCTACGCGCGCCTGCTCCACAGGGAGGCCCAGCGTGTGCAGGCGCGAGCCGTCCTCTTCCTGACCTGGGCGCGGCGCGATGCGCCCGAGGCCCAGCGCGAGCTGACGGCGGCCTATCGGACCATCGCGCGCGAGCTGGGTGCTACGGTGGCCCCGGTGGGGATCGCCTGGCAGACGGTGCTGAGGAAGCGCCGGGACCTGCCGCTGCATGAGGATGACGGCAGCCATCCGAACCACGCCGGGGCCTACCTGACGGCGTGCGTGTTCTACGCGACGCTCTTCGATGCCAGCC
>JASFTU010000123.1:0-6333 GCA_050050635.1 Candidatus Brocadiaceae bacterium | reverse complement strand
GCATCCCGACGCGTACGGGATGCCCGGGCCCGGGGCAGGCGTGTGGAGCCGTCCCGCGACTGGTTCGTCCAGTTGGCGGTGCGTGGTCCAGCTGCCGTCTGCCTTGCGCTTCTGATTCTGGCATCTCTGTGACGCGACAAGCCCTGCGCGGAGTGTCGTCGGCGCTAACTGGATTCTCGATTGCCGCTCACAGCGCACTCGGTCCGCCTCCGTAGAAACCTATCAGGAGGCATCACTGTCCCTTTCGGCGAGGAGTGGGCTACCAATGCAGGTGCATTGCGTGAGGCAAGAGCGGTCCCCGCCCGCCTCGGACCGCAGCCGGTGACTCTGGTGAGGTGTCTGTTTCCCTTCTGCGGAAGGCAAGGTCTCAACGAGAGAGGAATTCTGGAATGAGTAAGCTACTGAGAAACTTCCTTATCCTGGCGGTGACGGTGCCATTCGTGGCCACTGGTGTGGCCCGGGCACAGTTCACCCAGGAGGAGGTGCTCCGACGCCGCATCGACAAGATGGAGAAGGAGCTTTCGGAGCTGCGCAGGGCCCTCCAGCGCCGGCAGCCTGCCCGCGGTGTTGACCGGGAGCAGGTCTCCGCCATCGTGAAGGAGGAGCTCGAGAAGGCCCAGGGCCCCGAGACCATGAAGGTTTACTGGGACAAGGGGCTCAGGCTGAAGACCATGGACGAGGCATTCAAGCTCAAGATCGGCGGCCGCATCATGGCCGACTGGGCCTGGATGAGCGCGGATGACGAGATCGAGGACTCCCTCGGAGAACTCGATGGTGACGCCGAGTTCCGCAGGGCGCGTTTCTACATGAGCGGCGATATCTACGACGTCGTCGGCTACAAGCTGCAGATCGACTTCGCCAGCGGCGGCGACGAGACGGATATCAAGGACGCCTACCTGAGTTTCAAGAAGCTCGTCCCCGGGGCTACGCTCAAGGTCGGTCACTTCAAGGAGCCGTTCAGCCTTGAGGAACTGACCAGCAGCAAGTACATCACGTTCATGGAGCGTGCGCTGCCGGTCGGGGCGTTCTCTCCCAGTCGGAACATGGGTTTCCAGGTCTCCGACCACGTGATGGACGATCGGGCCACCTGGGCCGCCGGCGTCTTCTGGGACTATGACAGCAAGGACGACGAAGCCACCTATCAGGAGGGCGTCAACCTGACCGGCCGGCTCACGTACCTGCCCTACTACGAGGATGACGGCGAGAAGCTCGTCCACCTCGGCGTGGCGGGCAGCTACCGCAGCAGCCCGGACAGGGTGCGGTTCCGGACGCGTCCGGAGGTGCACCTGGCGGACAACCGCTGGGCCGAGACCAGCAGCTTCGAGGCCGACGACGTCTGGCTGGGCGGCCTGGAGGCTGCGCTGGTGCACGGGCCCTTCTCCGTGCAGGGCGAATACATCATGGCCAGCGCCGATTCAGAGGCCATGTGTGACCCCACTCTGGACGGCTTCTACGTGTTTGCCAGTTACTTCCTGACCGGCGAGCACCGCCCGTACAAGACGAGCAGCGGTTCTTTCAGCCGCGTCAAGCCGAACACCAACTTCGATGGCAAGGGCGGCTGGGGAGCCTGGGAGCTGGCCGCGCGTTACTCCAACGTTGACCTCAACGACGCCGACATCACCGATGCCGGCGAGCTGGACAACGTGACGCTCGGACTGAACTGGTACCTCAACCCCAACATGCGGGTGATGTGGAACTACGTGCACGCCTCCCTGGACGAGGCCGATCTGGGCGACGGCGGGGACAGCGGAGACGGCAACGCGTTCATGATGAGATTCCAGGTCGACTTCTGAGGCAGCGGACAGGGGGGCGCTTGCGCCCCCCTAATCCTCTCCTAACAAAAACCTAACACTCTGGAGATATTCATGAGGTCGGGCAGGAACGGGGCTTCGGACGTCAGCAAGAGCGGCTTCGGCTGCCGGTTGGGCGCAGCACTCAGTGCGCTGGCCGGCGTGTTCCTTGCGGCGCTCCGCTTCAGAGCCGGCCTCCCCTGGCCTCGAGGCCGGTACTGGGATGTCTGCTCGTGGTAGCAGTGACGGAACGGCCCAGAGCCGCCCGACTCGCTCCGGTGTTCACCGGGAAGGAGCAGATCGAATGTCGCGGAAAGCGAGGACATTACTGAGCGTGCCGGTCATCGCACTGGCACTGTGCGCAGGACTCCTGCTGCCGGCTGCCCCCCGGGCAGACGCACAGAGGCAGAAGGCGGCGATCACGTGTGACGGGTCGACTACGGTGGGCCCCATTGCGAAGGCGTTTGCGCAGTACTACATGGACAAGCATCCCGACGTGACGGTCACCGTCAGTGAGTCGGGAAGCGGGAACGGGGCCAAGAGCCTCATGAACCGCGCCTGCGACGTGGCGAACATGTCACGCTTCATGAAGCCCAACGAGTTCACGGCGGCGGTGGGAAAGGGCATCTTCCCGGTCGCTCACGTGGTGGCGATGGACGGGATCGCCATGATCGTACACCCGAGCAACCCGGTCGGCCGGCTCTCGGTCGACCAGGTGCGGGACATCTACACGGGCAAGATCACCAGCTGGCGCCAGTTGGGCGGGCCCAGCCAGCCGATCGTGATGATCAGCCGGGACACCAACAGCGGCACGTACGAGACCTTCGAGAAGCTGGTGATGCAGAAGGAGCGCATCGACCCGAAGGCTGAGTACGTCGGCAGCAACGGGGCGGTGCGGCAGCGCGTGCAGTCCACGCCCAACGCTCTCGGCTACGTCGGGCTCGGATTCGTGGATCGCACGGTCAAGGCCGTGACGATCGACGGCGTGGAGCCCACCCCGCGGACCGTGGCCTCGGGGCAGTACCCAATTGCCAGGCCGCTGTTCATGTTCACGGAGGGGTATCCGAAGCTGGGTTCTCACCTTCATCAGTTCGTCACGCTTCACCTGACGCGGGACGGGCAGTCCATCGTCAGCGAGATAGGGTTCGTGCCGCTGACCGACTATTGATCGGTCCGGTGCCGCTGGCAACGTGAAACTGGCCGACGGGAAGGCAGCGCTTGAACGAAGAGCGGAACGGCCAGAGCCGGTCTCTGCTGCTCAGCAGGAGGGCCAGCCGCCTGCGGCGGTTTGGCTCTCTTGTTGGGCATTCACTGCTCTTCCTCGTCACGGCCGCCTCGACCGTGGCCGTGTTCTTCATCTTCTGGTTCATCATCAAGGATGCGCTGCCGTTCTTCCGTCTGCGCGGCGTGACCGAATTCCTCACCTCCACCGAATGGTACCCCTCTCGCGAACCGGCATCCTTCGGGGCACTGCCTCTGTTCTACGGCAGTGCGATGGTGACCGGCGGCGCCGTCGCGGTGGCGGTTCCCCTGGGCGTGCTCGCGGCCGTGTGCCTGAGTGACGTCCTTCCGTTCTGGGTCCGTCAGCTCGTCAAGCCGGTTATCGAGATACTGGCGGCCATCCCGTCGGTGGCATACGGATTCTTCGCGCTGGTGGTCTTCGCGCCGCTGCTGCAGGAACACGGGGGCGTCGTTCTGGCCACCGGCACGTGGGTAGTGGGGTTGCCCCTGGCGGTGCTGGTGTTGCTCCTGGTGGGCGACGCCGTCTCCCGAAGGCTTCCGCCGCAGAGGCAACTGTCGGGGCAGTTGATCACCTCGGGCTCTCTGGCTGTGCTGGCGGCCTTCGGCCTCTACCGCTTGAGCGCGTGGCTTCTCCACGCGGAGGTGATCAGCGGAGCCAACGCCCTGAACGTGTCGGTGATGCTGGGCATCATGGCGCTTCCGACGGTGGTAAGCGTCTCCGAGGATGCGCTTCAGGCGGCGGGCCGGGAGCTGCGGGAGGCCAGCTATGCGCTGGGTGCGACGCGCGTGGAGACCATCTTCCGAGTGATCATTCCCGCCTCGGCGGGGGGAATCTGTGCCGCCGTCATACTCGGAGTGATGCGAGCCGTGGGGGAGACCATGGTGGTATGGATGGCCTCCGGCAATGCCGCCCAGATCCCGCACCCCTTCTACAACTTCCTGCAGCCGGTCCGCACGATGACTGCCACCATCGCCGGGGACATGGGCGAGGCGGACCAGGTGACCGGTTCAGCGCGCTATCACGTGCTCTTTGCACTCGCCCTGTGCTTGCTGGCGTTCTGCTTCGTGGCCAATCTGGTGACCGAGTGGGTGACTCGCCGCGCAAAGGCGAAGCTGGAGTGAGCTGATGGGACTTCAGAGCCGTAAGATGCTGGATCACTCCTTCACGGGTCTGAGCATATTCTCCGTGCTGCTCCTGACCGCGGCACTGCTGGTGATCCTGGTTCCCATCCTGGCAAGGGGCGTCACGGCGATTGTATTCCGGGAGACCGTTGAGCACCGGGAGATGATGCTGGAGAAGTTCGAGCGGGGTGAGCGCGCCGCGCTCCAGGAGGAGCTTTCCGCGGCCAGGGAGGCCCGTCGGCCCGTCTACCGGATGATCGGAGAATTCGAGGCGGAGCTCGAAGAGGGCGGGTGGCGGATGCGCAGCGAATACGGGGATGCGCTGCGGGAGTTGCAGGATCACCTGACCACGCTGCTCGGACCGCCACCGGGGCAGAAGCGCCCGCTCCTGGCCCGCAAGCAGTACGGCGTGACGCGCTGGGACCGCGCCCGCGTGGCGCTGCACGAAGTGCTGTACGTGGAGAAGTACGACTTCTCAGACCCCACCCGCATGGGCGTGCAGTACTTCGTCCCACGGGTGGAGGACTTCAAGGGCACCAGCCTGGAGCCGCTCTTCGGCTACGTGGACGAGCACGCCGAGGAGATGCTGCGGCCGCGCTGGACGTTCTACTGGCGGTTCCTGTTCGATGATTCCCTGGACGCCCACTTCTTCGGCGGCATAGGGCCGGAAGTGCTCGGCACCCTCTACCTGACGGTCGGCACCATGATATTCGCCGTGCCGATGGGCGTGATTGCGGCCGTCTACCTGGCGGAGTATGCCGGACGCGGGAAACTGATCGGCTTCCTCCGCAGTTGCATCAGCACGCTGGCCGGCGTGCCGAGCATCGTGTTCGGTCTCTTCGGCTACGCGTTCTTCATCAACGGTGTCCACGTTTCGCCGCACAAGAGCGTCCTGGCGGGATCGCTGACTCTGGCTCTGCTGGTGCTGCCCACGGTGATACGGGCCGCCGAGGAAGCCGTCCGCGCGGTGCCCCAGACTTACAGGGAGGCGGCCCTGAGCATGGGCGCCAGCAGGTGGCGCACGGTGGTCACGGTCATCCTGCCGGCGGCCCTGCCCGGCATACTGACCGGCATCGTGATCAGCATGGGGCGGGCGGCGGGAGAGACGGCGCCGATCATCTTCACGGCGGCGGTCAGCGTCGGGCCCGCGCTGAAGCCCTGGGAAACCCTGACCCAGGCGACCAGAGCCCTGCCCTGGAACATATACAACCTGGCCACCGAGCACGAGGCGGTCGATCAGATACGACACGTCCAGTACGGCATGGTTGCGACGTTGATACTGCTGGTCCTTCTGCTGAACGCCGCCGCTCTGATACTGCGGGCGAGGATTTCGAAGAAGTTGAGGGGATGAGCGATGATCCGACTGTCTGCCGAAGAAATCACGGTTGACCGGGAGCCCCGTGAGATGCCCGCGCCGGACTCGTACCACGTCTACTCCGAGGATTTCTCCGTGTTCTACGGCGAGAACGAGGCCGTCAGGGAAGTGACACTGGGCGTCCCGCGCCGCGAGGTGACGGCGATCATCGGCCCCAGCGGATGCGGGAAGAGCACGTTCCTGAGGGCGATCAACCGGATGAACGACCTGATACCGGGCTGCCGCTGCGCGGGCAAGCTGGTCTTCGAGGGGCAGGACGTCTACGCCTCGCGCGTGGACGTGGTGGCCCTGCGGCGACGGATAGGAATGGTTTTCCAGAAGCCCAACCCCTTCCCCAAGTCCGTGTTCGACAACATCGCGTACGGCCCGCGCATCCACGGCATACGGGGCAAGGCGGAGCTTTCGGAGCTGGTGGAACGCAGCCTCCGGCGGGCCGCCCTGTGGGAGGAGGTCAAGGACCGGCTGGACGAGAACGCCCTGGGGCTCTCGGGCGGGCAGCAGCAACGGCTCTGCATCGCCCGCGCCCTGGCGGTGGACCCCCAGCTGCTGTTGATGGACGAGCCGACCTCGGCCCTGGACCCCCGCTCGACCGGTCGCATCGAGGACCTGATCGGGGAGTTGCGCGAGGCCTACACCATAGTTACCGTGACCCACAACATGCAGCAGGCCGCCCGGGTCTCGGACTTCACGGCGTTCCTCTACGAGGGGGTGCTGATCGAATTCGGGCCCACACAGCGGATCTTCACCAACCCGCGCGAGAAGCGAACGGAAGACTACATCACCGGCCGGTTCGGATGAGGTGAC
>JASFTU010000122.1:0-6381 GCA_050050635.1 Candidatus Brocadiaceae bacterium | reverse complement strand
GACCACGTTGCCCTCGCGGGACAGTATGCAGTGGCGTCGCGAGATGGCGGGGTCCATCAGGGCCACGTCCGCGTAATCGGGGTCCCTGCCGATGGTCAGCTTCTCGCCGTCGTGGATCACGAAGAAGCGACCCCCCCGCCTGCCGGACCACACAAACATGGGAGTGAAGGCCGCTGTGCGCGGATCGCCCCTGAACTCCAGCGTCTCCAGGTCACCGGCTCCGGCCGGAGACAACTCCTCCGCCACTTCCTCCAGGCCGACGCTGACAGCGGCGGTCTCGGCCGAGGCGGCCGGCGTTTCTGCTCCCTCCGCCGCCCGTGCGAACGGACGCCTCAGCAGCATGGCGCTGGCCAGCTCGACCACCACCTCGCCGGGGCTGTCGAAGCCGCCGGGGGTGAGCAGGCGCCGGATCACCTCTGTAGTCTGCATGCTGACCTCTGAATCGGGAGAGCCCAGCGCCGAGACGGGCCCGGACACGAGCTCCGACCTGTGGTCATCCAGCGACCGTTCGCCCCGCTCCGGGACGTCCAGGCCGAACATGTCCAGCATCAGCACGGCCAGCGCGGTGAAGTCCTCCTCCAGCTTGTGCTTGCTGACACCCCTGCCCCTGGCCCGCAGCAACTCCTCGGCCGTTACCCAGTCGGTCGCCTCCGCATCACCAGCTTCTTCCTCCTCTTCGGGCACGAAGCCGGCGTAGGACTCGGGGTCCTCGATGAACCCCTTGATGGCGAAGTCGCTGAGTTTGACCTTCTCGGGCGAGACAACGAAGACGTTGGCAGGCTTCAGATCGCCGTGGAAGTACCCCATGTCCCTGGCCTTATCGAGGGCCTGCGCCGCCTGACGGATGAAGAGCACCACCTGCTTCTCCTCCAGGGGGCTCTCCTCGGCCAGCTTCTGCTCGAGCGTAGGGCAGTCCATCAGCTCCATGGCCACGAACAACTGCCCTTCCTCCTCACCCGCATCAAGTACCTTGACCACCGATGGGTGCTCGACTCGCTTCAGGCCCTCCAGTGCCCGCACCAGACCCGCAAACCCCTCCCCCTCACTCGGAACAGCGTCATCGTTGAAGACGCGGAGAGCGCACACGGTGTTACCGTCCCTCGCTTCGTAGACCACGCTGTAGGGCCCGGCCCCCAGTTCGTCGCGAACTACGAAACGGCCCAGTTGATCCATCGCTACCTCCCCGTCGGAGTGTTCCGCGAGTGACTAAAGGGTATAAGACCGCCTACATATTAGCCATTCTCTCCCCTAAGTCAACCCCCTTCCGCGGCACGGCCGCCGCCCGCCTACCCGGCCAGCCCCCACGCCAGGCTCAGCAACCCGACCAGGTAGAACTGGCCGTCCACCAGCGCTTCGGCCACCTCCTCGTCAAGCCGTTTCCGGTGCAGCACCACGGAGCAGAGCACCGCATAGGCCACCGCCACCAGGAGCCCGAACGACAGCGAGGTGATCCAGCCCGCTACCCCGCCCACCAGCAACACCACCGCCTCGAGCGTGACCAGGCAGAAGAACAACCCGGATGCCCGCCCTGGTCCGAGGAAGCGCACCAGCGTCTCGCGGCCCACAAGCTGGTCGGCCTCCACGTCGCGCAAATCCAACGCGAGGGTGCGCTGGAAAGCCATAAGGAAGCAGGCCGCGAAGGCCGTCGCCGCAGAGGCGAGCTCCACGCCGCCCAAAAGCGCCGGCACGACGGCCGCCAGGGCTCCCCACGCCAGCCCGACGAATATCTCCTTGGAACCCGGTATCTGCTCGAGGCTCCTCAGCCCGAGGGGGGCGGCCAGGGCTCGGGGAAGCTTCAGTTGGTACGCCGCCCCTCCCAGCGAACCCATCACGAGCAGCCCGAAGACCCAGGGCCCCAGCAAGTAGGCGAGTACCACGCTGACGAGCCCCGCCCCGATGCTGAGCGCCAGCAGGGGGCCCTCGTTCGCCATGAAGAACTCCGAGCGCGCCGGCTCACTCAGGTACAGCGACTCCCGGCGTCCGTACTGGTTCAGCAACTGCTGCGACAGAACGAAGAAGAAGCTCACCAGCATACACGCCGGCAGCAGCTCCGGCATCCGGCCCAGCAGATGCGCCGCCGCGAACGTCAGAGCAGCCACTGCACCCGCCGTATACAGATTGGTGAACACAAGCGCCATCAGGGCAGTGCGCGCCAGATGACGCAACGGCCTCGTGCGGCGGCGGTACTCGTTCTGGAGCCGGAGTATCACCCGGCGGATCATCCAGTTCGGGGTCGACGCCCCCGCTGTCAGGCCGACGGTCTCGTACTGGAGGATCTCGTTCACGTCGAGGTCTCGCTCGGTTTCCACGTGGTAGGTCGGAGTCCCCGCGGCGGAGCTGATCTCGGCCAGACGCCGCGTATTGGCGCTGTTGTAGCCCCCCACCACGATCATGGCATCGACGCGGCGGCTCAACTGGCGCGCTTCGGCCTGGCGCAGGCCGGTGGACCGACAGATTGTGTCAAAGGCCAGACATCGGCCGTACCGTCGCCGCACCTCCTCGACCGCAGCCCGGAACACGTCCTCGTCCTGGGTGGTTTGCGCGACGACGACGACCTTCTCGGCCGGGGGCAGGTCGGCGATTTCCTCGGGGCCCCTCACCAGGTAGCCCCTGCCATCGGAGTAGCTCAGAACCGCCTCCACTTCCGCGTGCCCTTCGTCGCCGACCACCACGCACAGGTAGCCCTTCCTGGCGTGCTCTTCCACTATCTCCTGCACGCGTCGCACGTGGGGGCAGGTTGCGTCGAGCAGCTCCCCACAGCGGCGGCGCAACTCCTCCTGCCCCTGGCGGGATAGCCCGTGGGCCCGCACCACCCCCGTGCCGACGGCCGAGGAGTCGGAATCATCCATCGCCAGGATGCCGCGGCGCTCCAGCACCTCGAGCACTTGCCGATTGTGGATCAGGGAGCCGGGAGTCCGGATGGGCACCACGGTGCCGGGGTCCTCGGCCGCGTCCAGCACCATCCGGACGGCTCTCTGCACCCCCATGCAGAATCCGGCGGTCTCGGCGACCACTATCTCGAACGTATGGGAGCACATGGGCGAGGGGAATTACCTTTGCAGCAGGAGCCCTTTACCGTTAAGAATTATAGTTACGGGCCTCCGAGCCTGTCAAAAGCGCCCGGAGACCACGACGGGTGTTGCGCTCGAACCCAGGAAGCTCTCCTTCTCTATCATCCCGCGGACCAGTGCGGTGAGGACCCACGCGCCCACAGCTCGGACCGGCACTCTGGTTGCTCTGGCAGCCTGCTGCCTGCTCGCCTCGGGAGCGGCCGTCGAGCCGACAGAGGGCGTGCCCGCCCTTCCGGACGCACTGGCTGACGTCGCGGAGGTCGTCTTCTCGCTGCGCGGACGGGGCGCTGCCTGTTACGTCGGCCAGCCCGAGGGCGGCCCCCTCCTGGACGGCTACGTGGCGCACATGCTGGTGGCACGCCTGGAGCAGTTCGGAGTGGCTGCCCACCGGTTGAGGTACGCCCACCGGCCGGGGACCGACGGTCCCCCCCCGTGCCTTCTGCGTACGCTGAGGGCCCGGGGCCGGGGTCTCTACGTCGAACCGGTCACCTTCCTGGAGGAGGGCGAGCGGTGGCTGCGCGTGTCGGCCTGCGACGTCGTCACCGGCCGGCAACGCACGCAGGTGCGGTTGGAGTTCCACCTGCCGGAGGAGCTGGAAGCGCTCGTGGCGGGCACCGTCGACCGACTCAGCAGCGAAGACGCTAGGTGGCTGACATTGCTCGAGCGAATGTTCCCCGCCCCGGAGCAGGACGAACCCGATGGGCAATCCGTCCTGCGCCTCGCCGCCGCCGACTACTTCTTCGACCGGGGGCTGTGGGAGGCAGCCGCTGAACGATATCTCGACGAGGCCGGGGCCTCCCCGACCCGTCCGCTGGCGCTCGGCGTCATGTCCGCCCAACTGGCCGGGGAGTGGGAACGCGCCGAATCGCGCCTGCAGGACGGACTGAACCAGCACTTCGACAGCGGGCCGCTCTACGCGCTGGGCGGCTGGCTGATGCTGCGCCAGAACAAGCCCGAGGACGCCCTGATGCTTCTGGAGCAGGCGCGGGTCGTGGACATCGCCCGGGAGGGCCTTTACGTCTATGCGCGCGGGCTTATGGCCCTGGAGAACCCGGACACCGAGGTGGCCGAGCAGCTCCTCACGCGGGCGGCGGACCTGCTGCCGGACAATACCTCCGTCCAGGTGGAGGCAGGAAGGCTCCACTGGAACCGGGCCGACCTGGAACGCGCGCTCGAATACTACCGGAGAGCCACCAAGACGCCCGGCTGCACGGCCGACACGTGGGCCGAGCTGGCCATGGTGCTGGACGCCTCAGGAGACCTGGAGGAAGCGGCCCGAGCTCTGCGACAGGCCTTCCGTCTGCGCAACGACAGTACGGTGATCACGCGGCATCTGGCAGCAGTGCTCAGGCGGCTGGGCCAGCACGGCGAGGCGCTGGCCGTCCTTCGGGGCGCGGCCGAGGCCAACCCTTGCCGGCCGGGCCTGCTGGCGGCGTACGGAGACGGCGCCGCAGAGATGTGGCGCACCGAGATCGCCGAAGCCCAGTTCAGGCGGGCCACCAGTGTCACCCCGGATTTCGCCTACGGCCGTGTGCGCCTCGCGGAGATCCTGGCGGTCCAGCGGCGCTACAGAGAAGCGCAATCACTGCTGACCGAGCTGCTGGCGGAGCGTCCGGACTATCCGCCGGCACGCCTGGCCCTCGGACGCATGCTCGGCGAGCTGGGGCGCACCGCAGAAGGAGCCTCCCTCCTGAAAGAAGTCGCCAAGGACCCTCAGCATGAGGCGACGGCCCGGCTGGCCCTGGCCGAGCTGCACAGGCGTGCCAGCCACCCGGAGGAGGCCGTTCAGCACGCCCAGATCGCCGTCTCGTGCCGAGAGGACGCCCAGACGTACGCCGCCCTCTGTGAGGCGTTCCTCGGCGCAGACCAGGTCGACAAGGCCGATACGGCAGCGCAGAGCGCTGCTGAGAGCGGCGCGCACTCGGCGGAGGCCCACGCTGCCCTCGCGCGTGTTCGCAGAGCCCAGGACCGACTCGACGAAGCACTCGAACACGCCGAGGAAGCGCTGGAAATCAACCCCTATTCGGTGGGTGCGCTGCGCCTGCTCGGAGGCATTCGCAAGGAACGCGGGGAGCTGCGCGAGTGCGCGGCCGCCTGGCAGCGGGCCCTCGCCCTCGACCGCTGGCATGCGGAGATGCACTTCGAGCTCTCGCGCCTGCTCGGGGAGCAACTCGACGAACCCGAGGCGGCGGTGGAGCACTACGCTCGATACCTGGAGCTGGAGCGCATGCGCGCCGAAGCCGGGCGGTGAGGCGGTGCAGACCCCGGCCGCCTCCCGGACCCGCGGCAAGTGAGGAGTCGTCAATGGAATGGATCGAAGACGGAGGCGTTCTCTCGGCGGCGGGTTTCCGCACCGGGGCCGCGCGCTGTGGCCTGAAGACCGCCAGTGACCAACCCGACGTGGCAGTCCTCACGAGCACATCGCCGGCCCGTGGCGCCGGAGTATTCACGACGAACCGCTTTGCGGCGGCGCCCGTGCAGTGGTGTCGCCGACTGCTGCCCTCCGCCAACGTGCGCGCCCTCGTGGTGAACGCGGGCAACGCGAACGCCTGCACGGGCGAACGAGGCATCGAGGACGTGCACCGTTGCGCCGAGCTGGTGGCCGGATCGCTCGGCTGCCGGTCCGAACAGGTGCTGACGGCTTCGACCGGAGTCATCGGCAAACCCCTGCCGATGGACCGGCTGATGCAGGGCATCCGCCAGGCGTGCGCCGGCCTCTCCGGGGAGGCCGAGGCCATGCGCCGCGCCGAGAGAGCCATCATGACGACCGATACCCGCCCCAAGGCCGCCGCGGCGAGGGCAGAGATCGGCGGCGTCCCGTTCCACGTCGGCGGAATGGCCAAGGGCGCAGGGATGATCGCCCCCCACATGGCCACGATGCTCTGCTTCGTCACCACCGACGCATCGGTGACAGAGGATGTGCTGGAATCGCTTCTCCGAGAGGCCGTGGGCACCACCTTCAACAGCATCACCGTCGACGGAGACAGCAGCACGAACGACTGCGTCATCGCCCTGGCCAGCGGAGCGTCGGGAGCGTCGGTCCAGCCGGGGGAACAGAGCGGGGAGGTGTTCGGCCAGGCGCTGCGTGCGCTGCTGGGTGAACTGGCCACCCAGATAGTCCGGGACGCGGAGGGAGCCACCCGCCTGATACGGGTCCGGATCCGCACCGCGCAGGACGATGAGGACGCCCGCAAGGCGGCACGCGCCGTGGCTGAATCGCAACTGCTCAAGTGCGCCGTCTATGGGGGAGACCCAAACTGGGGGCGTATCGTCTGTGCACTCGGCTACAGCGGGGCTCAGGTCGTGCCCG
>JASFTU010000121.1:0-6396 GCA_050050635.1 Candidatus Brocadiaceae bacterium | reverse complement strand
CGCAGCAGTTGACGGGACTGGCTGCTTATGGCGCGTATGGTCATTTCCGGCTCTTCGGCCGGCGGCGCCTCCACGCCCTCGGGCCGCTCCCCTTCGGCCTCCTCGGCCTCGCGACGTTTGCGGGCCTGCTCCACCGCGAGGCGACGCTGGGCCAGGAACAGCCACCGGAGCATCAGCTCGTACACCACCAGCAGGCCGGCCACAAGCCATATGGTGACGGCCAGGCGCGTGGTGAGCACGAGGGCGGTGTAGTAGTAGCCCACGCCGGCGGCCACGGCCAGAGCCAGGGGGGCCGCCCCTGCGAGCGTGTACCATACCGGGCGCAGTCGGTCCAGCCATCCCCCTTCCTTCCGCGCCAGGAACTCCTGGAGTATCCCGCCCCTGCGGCGGAGGACGCGCAACGTGAAGATCGAGAACGCGAAAAGCCCGATGATGAACGCAATGCGTCCCAGGGAGTCCCGGTGTGCCTCCAGTCCCTCACCCTCCAGCGTGACGACGACGAAGGCCACGGGAACGATGACGTAGGTCAGCCAGACCAGGTTGTTTCTGAACACCTCCAGGGCTCTTGCCCGCCACCGGAAGTGCACGTCGGCCAGCCCCTTCTCCAGGCACAGCTTCCGCAGGAAGCGGAGCGTTACCAGCGCAAGCGCGCTCGCTTGAAGGCCCACGCCCACGCTTCGAGCGAAGCCGGACGCTCCTGGGGCAGACGCCAGCAGGAAGCCGACACTGCCCAGCAGCACCGGCCACGCCACAGAGAGCAGAACCGTACAGAGCAGGGACTCGAGGGTGCCCGAGATGCCGTCCCTGGTGCCGCCCGACCCCGGCTCAACCGCGCGCTGGAGGCGCCGCTTGAGCCGCGGTTTGAGGACCAGCAGCGCGGCGAACGCCACCAGAGCCAGCCCGTAGAGGGGGCCGCGCCGACGCAGGTCGGACAGGAGGGCGCTCAGCACTGCCGCCCATCCGTCCGGCTCCAACAGCGTTCGGAGGGCCGGTCCCAGGCGTCGCACATCCGAGATGCTCAGCGCGTGGCTGCTGGGAAACCACAGGAAGTGCTCGTCGATGAAGGCCTCGTAGTCCTCGGCGGTCCGGATAAGCTCCCGCTCCCGGGCATCGAGTTCGACCAGGGCGTCGAAGTACCGGTCGTAATCGCGATAGACGTCCTGGAGGAGTCCACGCCGTGTCTGCACCAGTTCGTGCGCGGCAGACTCGATCTCCTCGCGCTCCCGTGGGGGGACCTCCTCCAGCTCATCCTTGAGCTCCTCGACCGCCGCCTCCAGGTCCACCAGCCCGGCCCGCTGCGCGTCCAGCTCGGACAGCCTCAGTTCGACCCGGTTGATCTCGGACTGCCGTTGCTGGATATTCCTCCGGCGCTGGGCAATGTCCGGCAGTTCGGCACGTTTCTTCCTCAGCAGCAGGCCGAGGGCCTCGGTCAGGCGGGGAGCCTTCTGCACCCTCTCCCGGACATTCTGCAGGTCCTTCTGCAGTTCGGAGAGCTCGCCTTCCACGCTGTGCATGCTTTCGGTGGCCCCATCCAGCCGGGGAGTCAGCGTCTCGGCCCTCAGTTCGGCCAGCTCTCTGTTCCGCTCGGCGACTTCCCGGAGGGCCGGATGGGCGCGGGCGGCCTGGCGGGCCGTCTCACGCAGTGCCTCTTCGGCTTCCCGGCGCCGTCTCTGCTGCTCTGCCTCCTGCCAGAGCGCGGCCGCCTTCTGGGCCCGGGCCAGCTCGCGGGCGGCCAGGTCACGCCGGGCGGTCAGCAGGTCCCCGCGGGCTTCGTAGCTGAGCAGCTCCTTCTGGTACGCCTTCAGCTTCTGCTCGAGCGCCTCCTTCCGCGCGCGCAGGAGCGTCTTCTCCGCTGCCTGGAGGGGTGTTCCGGGGTCGGCCGGCTGCGCGGCGAGTTCCTCCTCGACCTGCTGCAGCTCCTCGCGGGCGGCAGCCGCAAGCCTGGGCACCTCGATACGGCGCTCGGCCCTGCGCTTCCGATCGGCCTCGAGCTCCGCAACCCGTTCCGTGGCGGCGGTCAGTTCGGCCTCCGCCTCGGCAAGGCGACGCGGGATCTCTGAGGCGGCCACCTCGGACGGCCTGACCTCCGGCTCGGCTGGCTGCTCGGCAAGCCTGGCGCGTATCTCCGCGAGCCGTTCAGGCGCCTCGCGCTGGACAAGCTCGTAGCTCTGGGCCTCGGCGTCGCTCTCCTGTGCTTCGTTTGCTCTCGCAAGCGCCTGCTGGTACAGCTCCAGCAGCTTCTCCCGACGCGCCTCCTCCAGTTCGGGAGCATCCTTGATCTCCTTGATACGGGCGCTCAGCGCCTCCGGTGTTAGCTCCGGGGGCGTGGCGAGGAGCGCCTCTTGAGCGGACGCAGGCAGAGCTACGCCGAAGGCAGGCAGCAGGACGACGAACGTCACGGCAACCATGCATAGGCTTCGCCGGACTGCACGCATTCCCGATCCCCCGAAAGATTTCCCATCCCTGCTCCAGTCTACCACGGCCCCCGGTGCAGTCAACCTCTCGGCCCGAAGGGAGTCCGGCCGTCTGCTTGCGTTGTCGCCGTCATCGGATATCTTCGGACGCTCGCCATCGCCTTTGCGCGGATGCGGAGCGAGAGAGATGACACGCGAGGCCGTGCTCTTTGACCTGGACGGGACGCTGCTCGACACGCTCGAGGACATCGTTGAGGCTACGAACACGGTCCTTGCGGGGATGGACCTGCCGACGCACCCGGCGGACCGGTTCCGGCATTTCGTGGGCGACGGCCTGCGGAACCAGGTGCTCCGGGCACTTCCGGAACGACATCGCGATGAAGAGACGGTCGCGCGGTGCATGCGATCCATCCGGGAGGAGTACGCCACGCGCTGGGCAAACCACACGCGTCCGTATGCCGGCGTGCCGGAGCTGCTGGACGCCCTGGCCGGCCGAGGAGTCCGTACGGCCGTCCTCTCCAACAAGCCCGACGGCTTCACGAAGGAGATGGTCGAGCAGCTTCTGCCGGATCACCACTTCGAGGTGGTGGTGGGCGCCCGGCCCGGTGTCCGGCTCAAGCCCGATCCCGTCGCCGCGCTCGAGGTGGCGGAGCGGATGTCCCTCGACCCCGGCAGCTACGTTTACCTGGGGGATACGGACACCGACATGAAGACGGCGCGGGCCGCGGGAATGCACGCGGTGGGCGCGCTGTGGGGCTTCCGTGACGCACTGGAGCTGCGGGCCGGTGGAGCGCAGGAACTCATCGAGCGGCCGCTCGAACTGCTGGCCTTCCTCTGACCCCTCGCCGCGCCTGCTGGCCGATGCAGCACTTCATCCGGTGTTGCACCCGCTCCTTGCCCCGGCTCTGGGGACTCGTGGCAAGGGCCCTCACCTGCGCGGTCCGCGCTTGCCCCGAGGCCGGCCCCCCACGTGGCCTTCCTGCCCACCCGCGTGGACCTGCCCGGCGGCCCGGACCGTCTCCGCTGCCACCGTTGAGGGGCTGGCCTGCCCCGGCCCGGGAGCGGCGGAAAAGGACAGGGAAGTACAGGCATGGTGACAGTACGGTAACGCCGAACGGCTATCCTCCGGGCTGATTGGTGCATCCAGAACGAGCCCGGGAGCCGGGATGACCCCAGGAGCCAGAAAGACGGTGCGGTGGGGAGCTGCGGTCGGGACCGCGGCCGTGCTGCTGTGCCTGGGCGCGGGGCGGTTCCTCCGTGGAGAGGAGCCGCCGCCGGCGGAAGGCCCACGGCCGAGCGGCCTCTGGGCCGTCGCGCGTGTCCAGCCCTACCGGCCGAAGCTCGTCCTGCCGGGCGAGATCAAGTGCCCACACAGCGACAAAGTCATGTCCCACTATCGCTGGTGGACGAGCGTCAAGTGGATAGCCCCCGAGGGCAGTCGCATCGAGGAAGGCGAAGTCGTGGCAGTGGTGTTCCACGAGGGCGCGGCGAGGATAGCGGAAGAAGCGCGGCGGACGGCCCGGCAGAAGCGGGCCGGCGTCGAGTCGCGCGAGGAACGAGAGGAACTTGCCGAACTCGAGGTGCAGCAGCGGGTCCTGGAGGCGGAGCGCGCTCTGCGAGAAGCTCAATACGGGCTGCGGTGCATGGAGGCCGGCCGCCTGCCCGAGGAGATCCAGCAGGCGGAACTCTCCGTGGAGGAGGCGCGCCTGCGGGTGGCGGCCGCAGAGAGGGCCGTCCGTCGCCTGGAGGCCGCCAACCGAAGGCTCCCCGTGTCACAGGAACGTCGCGAAGAGCTGGAGCACGAGCACCGGATGGCGGTCGCCGACCTGCGGCTCGCGGAGGCCCAACTGGCCGCACGGCGTAAGAGCCCAACTGAGCTGGAGCTGCTCACTCAGAAGAGTCGGGTGGCGGAAGCGCAAGCCAGGGCAAGGTCAGCCAGGCGCGACGCGGAGGCAAACGATGCCCGGGAGGCGGCCGAGACGGCTGCGCTCAGGCGCGAAGCGGCCGAGATGGACGCCGACGCCGAGAAATGGCAGGACAGGCTGAGGACGATGGACCGCCGGGCCGGTATGTCCGGGCTCGTGGTCTGGCAGTACCCCCCCGGCACGGCCAGTATATCCCCCAGGGTCATCGCCACCATACTGGACCCTTCGGCGCCCGTGTTCGTGGGTCAGGCCACGGGGCGACAGGTCGCGCACATCGAGCCCGGACAGACCTGCGCACTCATGTTGCCCTCCCTCGGAGAGCAGGCGTTGCCGGGAAGAGTCGTCGGCGTGGCTGTCACAGGCGAGGATCTCTCGTTGAAGCAGCAGTACGGCGAGAAGGAGGAAAGCCATCCGGCACGCCTGACCGTCTACGATGTCCTGATCCAGGTGGGGAATGCACCGGGAACCGCGCTGTGCCAGGGCATGACCGGCCACGCAGTCATCTACCTCGGAGAAGAGCAAGAGCGGCTCGTGGTCCCGGCCGCCTGCGTGCACAACGAGGATGGCCACCCGCATGTGCTGGTCCAGCGCGAAGCCGGGCCCGAGCGGAGGAAGGTGGTGCTCGGCCCGGGCGACGAGAGTTACGTGGTGGTGAGGTCCGGCCTGCGGCCTGGCCAGAGGGTCGCTTTTCCTTCCAGATGACTGATACGGGGGGCCCTGATGCGGAGGCAAATCGACAGAGGACGCAGATGCGCGCGCGGCGCTGCGGCCCTCAGCGGTGCGATCGCCCTGCTCCTGTTCGCGGCTGGTTGCGGACCGGGTACGCCCGAGCAGGCTGCCACGATGGCCGGGACACCGCGCCCCGAGGGCGGCGGCATCGTCACGATTCCCGGTCAGCTGGAGGCGGCCGACGCGCTCCACGTCACACGGCGCAGCCAGACGTGGGAGAACACCACGGCGCCACTGGCCCAGCTCGTGCCCGAGGGCTCGCACGTGCAGGAGGGTGACGTCCTGTTCGAGACCGATCCGACTCAGGTGGAGCGCCGGATCCAGGCGGCGGAGGGCGAACTGAAGTCGCGTCGACTGGCCGTCGTCTCCGCCCGCTCGGAGCTGGCGGCCCTGGAGGGCGAGCTGGTGTCAATGCGTCAGAGCGTTCCACTGGAACTGGCTTCGCGCCGCCTGGAGGTGGAGCGGCTGGAGGCCCTGCCCGACCCCGTCACACTGGCCGAGGCGGAAGCCGAAGTCTCACGCCTGGAGGCGACGCACCAGGAACACCGGAGCAACGTCGAGGCGCTCGGATCGCTCGCCGCCCGGCACCTCTGCTCCCGCCAGGAGCTGGCTCTGGCCAGGTCCGATCGTGACATCGTCGGGGCCGAACTGGAGTATGCGCGGGCCTACCTCGAACACGTACAGAAGGGCGCGGACCCCTATGACATCACCATCGCCGAGGTGCAGGAGAGCGGCGCCGCGATGGAGCTGGAACTGGCTGTCGCCGAACTGGAAGTCGAGGTGGCCGAGAAACGGGTGGACGTCCAGGCGTCCGAACGGGAACTCGCAGTGCAGGAAGGCAAACTGGCGGGCTGGAAGCAGGAACTGGAGTTCCACGTGCGCCGGGCGCCCGGGAGCGGCATCGTGGCCTACGAAGAGATCCAGACGGGATACCAGAGGTACGAGAAGGCCACCGTAGGGGCCGTCATCCACATCATCGAGCCCGTGGTGTCGATCATCGGCGGCGGGGAGTTCCGGTTCCGGGGAAAGGCCAGCGAGGCCCTCATGGGTAAACTCCGGCCGGGTCTGCCCGCCCGTGTGCGCCTCGAAGCGCTGGCAGACACCACGCTGGAGGGGCGAGTGGAGGCCTTCGAGGTGGCTCTCCAGACACAGGAGAACGCCACCGCGAAGGCACTGGCTGACCTCGAGAGCCCGGACCCCACGGTCTTCGACGTCATCGTCAGCCTTCCGGAAGTCCCAGAGGGCCTGATGCCGGGCCTCAGCGGTCGAGCCGAGATAGAGCCGGACGTCCCACAGAGGGCGGGCGCGGGTCAGGCCGCTCGGCCCAC
>JASFTU010000120.1:0-6398 GCA_050050635.1 Candidatus Brocadiaceae bacterium | reverse complement strand
GGACATGGGTCTGGCCACCATGATGCTGTTCGGCGTCGTGATGGCTGTGCTGGCCGTAACGCAGACGATCAGCCGGGAGATCGAGTCGCAGACGGTCGGCGCCATCCTCAGCAAGCCCGTCGGGCGACTGATGTTCGTTCTGGCCAAGTTCCTGGGCGTGACGGGGGCGATGGCGGTGGCCATCTACCTGTTGAGCGTCGTGCTTCTGACCGTCCTTCGAATCGGCGTTCCCTCTCGGGCCGATTTCGCGATGGATTGGCCGGCGCTTTGCGCCCTGACCGCTCCCTTTGTGCTTGCCTGCATCGTTGGCGCTTACTGCAACTACTTCTACCGGCTGAGCTTCCCCTCCACGGCGGTTCTGGCCGCCGTGCCGCTCTACGCGTTGGGGATCGGCGTGCTCTTGCTGATCGGCAGGTACTGGCAGTTCGACGTCATCCCGCCGGTCTTCGCCGAGCGTCACGCGGCTCAGGTGGCGAAGGCTGCGGTGCTGGTGTGGCTGGCCGTCTGGGTGGTGAGCTCTATCGCTCTGGCCGCGTCCACGCGTCTGAACGTTTTGCTGAACGCGATTCTCTGCCTGACGGTGTTCTTCGTCGGCATGATATCTCAGTTCCTGTTTGGGCAGTTTGCGGAGACGTCCGGCGCGGCCTGGCTCGCCTCTCATGCAGTGCCGAACCTGCATTACTTCTGGGTGGGCGACAAGCTGATGCAGGAGTTGCCCTTCATCCCCATCCCCTACGTCGGGATGGCGGCGGTGTACGCAGCGGGATACTGCGCCACCATGGTGATGCTGGCTGCGTTCCTCTTCGAGCGCCGCGAGGTCGCGTAGCGCCGCTCTGTGACAGCGGAGGAAGAACCGACAGATGGCTAACCCGAAGAAACTGGAGTACACGGCTCTTCTGGGCATCGTGCTGCAACTGGCGTTCACGCTGACGTGCTGGATCCTGGTCGGCCAGAGCCAGAGCTGGTCGGTGGGTGCGGAGATGTGGCACCTGGCGATCGGTGTTCCCGTGTGGATGCTCGTGCTGGTGCACGGCCGCCAGCGGCGACTGGCCCGCCAGGAGCAGGAGGAACTGGAGCAACTGCGGGAGACGCGGCTCAGCGAGGAGATCTTCGAGGATACCGAACTGGACACGATGCGGGCCAGCACCGCCCTGCTGATCTTCGAGAAGTACGTTGTGCTGGTGGCGACGCTCCTGCTGAGTGGGGCTCTTCTGTTCGCTTCCTACTACGTGTACAGCTACCTGTTCGCGGGCGGACGTCCCGGCGTGCCACCGGGGGTCGAGAAGCCGGTCGTCGTGGCCGTGGGCATGATCTTCATCGCCTTCCTGGGCTTTCTGATCGGCAAGTACTCGGCCGGGTTGGCCCAGGCGCAGGAGTTCCGGCTCCTGCGCGCAGCGGGCGGATACATGCTGGGCAACGTGCTGGCCTGCGTGTTGATCGTGATCTCGATGGGCATGTACCACTTCGGGGTCAGCTGGGGCGAGACGATCGTCACCTACGCCATACCCGCGGGCATGGGTCTGGTGGGGCTGGAGCTGATACTGAACCTGATCCTGGACATCTACCGGCCCCGGGTGCCGGGGAAGGTGCGGCGTCCTCCCTACGACAGCAGACTGCTCGGGCTGTTCGCAGAGCCCGGCGGAGTGCTCAAGACGGTCGCCGCCACGCTGGACTACCAGTTCGGGTTCCAGGTCAGCGAAACGTGGTTCTACCGCTTCATGGAGCGGGCCATCGTTCCGCTGGCGTTGATCTGGCTGGTGGGTCTGTGGATGCTGAGCAGCATCGTGGTGGTCGATCCGGACGAGGTCGCCTTCGTGGAGACGCTGGGCAAGCCGTACGTCAGTGCCGAGGACGCTGCGACGGGTCTCCGGGCCACTGTGCTACCGGCCGGATTCCACCTGAAGTGGCCGTGGCCCATCTCGGTCTCGAGGGTTGTTCCCGCCTACCGGGTGCAGGCCATCGAGCTGGGCAAGATCTACGAGCCGAAGCCGGGGGTGGACCTGGACCCCCGCATCCGCACACTGGAGGACCCCGACGTCATACTCTGGCGCGAGCGACACATCGACCCCAGCGAGGGTTACGAGGCCAACTTCCTGGTTCCCAGCACGGGCGAGTCCGGTGCATCCGGCGCCGAAGGGACGCCGGGGGAGGCGGCGGAGGGGGAGTCGGAGGCCGGGCAAGCGCCCCCCGAGGAGGCGACGGCTCCGGAACCGGCGCCGCTGGTGGAGCTGGGCATGGCGGGTTCCCTGGAGGCGCAGCTCGCCGCCGAGGCTCCAGACGTCAACCTGGCGCGTCTGCTGGCGGAGGTGCACTTCCGGCTGAAGCAGAAACCCGACGGAACCGTGGACGAGCGGGCGGCCTTTACGTACTGTTACGCGCAGACCCAGCTCGAAGAGCATCTCCGCAAGCTCGCCTACCGGGCCCTGTGCCGTGTCGCTGCCAGCCAGGACTTCATAAAATGGATCGCTGATGAGCGCGGCGAGACGGTGCGCGAATTCGAACGGCTCCTCCGGAAGGCCATCGACAGAGAGCAACTCGGGGTCGAGGTGGTCTTTGCCGGGGTAGAGGCCGTACACCCCCCGCCGGCCACGGCGTTCGCCTATGAGGACGTCGTCACGGCCCTTGAGAACAAGGAGTCCAGCGTTCTGGAAGGCGACGTCGAGGAGGTCAGGATGGTGGAGGGCGCCAGGGGCTTCAGGGCCGCGGAACTGGCCATGGCGGGGGGCTACCGGGCGCAGATAGTCGAGACAGCCAGGGCGGAACGGGACCAGTTCCTGGTCCGCCTGGCCGCCTACCAGAAGGCTCCCCTCGTCTACCTGTTCCGCAACTACTTCGACACCATCGAGGCGGCGCTCGGCGGGCAGGACATCTTCGTCGTGCCCCGCACGGACAGTGAGGTGGACATCATCGACATGGCGCCGCAGGTGCGTCCGCAGCTTCTGGATCTGGATACGGCGGAGGAATAGGCACATGAAAGAAAGCAAGCTGACAGTGGCCGTGGTGGCCGGCGTCTGTGTGGTGTTGTTGCTGAAGCTGGTTGTGTTCACCGTCCCGGTGGACCACATGGCCGTGCTCTACCGGCTCAACAAGGTCAGGAAGGTGATAAAGCCCAACGTCTCTCTGGTCGGTGACACCGCCACGGGGCAGCTGCACGCCCAGGGGCCGGGTGATGGTGCGAAGCTGGTCCGGGAGGCGGGCCTCTACTTCAAGCTGCCCTACCCGATAGAGACCGTCAAGTACTGCGATCAGCGCATCCGGGTTCTGGACGGTCCACTCACGCAGCAGCAACTGCCAGACGGCAACCAGGTGCTGCCCAGGGTGTACGCGACGTGGAGGATCGTGGACCCGGTGGCCTTCGAGAAGAACCTGCAGAGCGACGAGGAGACGGCCGAAAAGCGCCTCAAAACCATCATCAGCAACCAGGCGGGCATCGTCTTCGGGCGCCACCGCCTGAAGGACGTTGTGAACACCGACCCGGAGGAGCTTCAGTTCGACGAGATTGAGCGCCGCATACTCGACGGGGTCACGCGTGCTCTGAGCGTGGCGGATAACTCCTACGGCATCGAGGTCTGCTCACTGGGCATCACCTGGATTACGCTGCCGGAGGAGACCACCAAGGCCGTCTTTGTCCGGATGCAGAAGGAGCGCCAGCGCATAGCGGAGAGCCTTCGCGCCGAGGGCGAGAGGATCAAGCGTACCAAGATCGCCGAGGCCAGGGAGAAGAGCGACCGGATCACGGCCGAAGCCGAGGCGGAGGCCAAGGGCATCCGCGCCCAGGGAGAGGCCGAAGCGGCGCAGTACTACGACACCTTCGCCAGGGATCAGGCGCTGGCGGTTTTCCTGCGCCGGCTGGAGGCCATCCGGAGAATCGCCTCCGCCGCCACCGCCGCGGGCCGGCCCGTCACGTTCGTGCTGAGCACCAGGACGGAGCCGTTCAGCATGCTCGAGCGGGGGATAGAGGAGACGCTGGAGGAGCAGACCGGGCCCGATCTCGGAGAACTGCTCCGCGCGACCGAGGAGCTCTCCTCAGCGGCAAAGGAGTGAACCATGGCCCAGGACGACCATCCGCAGGACGAGCGGCAGCCTGCCGAAGAGAGCCCCGAGCAGCTTGCGCCCGGAGCCGAGCCCGAGGCGGGGGCCGCGCCCGAGGGCGCCGGCAGCAAGGCCCTGGAAGACGCGCTGAAGACGAGCTTCCTCTTCCTGAAGATCGCCATCATCGGGCTTCTGATCTACTTCTTCGGCTCCGGGGTCTTCACGGTGGAGCAGTCGGAGGTGAGCTTCAGGCAACGCTTCGGGAGGGTCGTGCGCTCCCGGGGCAAACACGTGCTGCGGCCCGGCAGCGGCGTGCACTTCCGCTGGCCGTGGGAGCAGCGTGTTAATCTCTCCACCGACGAGAAGACGCTGGAGCTGGAGGACGACTTCTGGACCGGCGCCAGCGAGGGGCAGGGCGTCCGCCAGGCTCCGGCGCTGGACATGCGTCACGACGGCTACCTTCTGACCGGGGATGCCAACATCGTGCACATGAGGCTCCGGGCCCGTTACCGCGTCCGCGACGACGCCGAGGGGGCCATCGCCTACCAGTTCGGCGTGGAGAAGCCGAAGGAGATCCTCAGCCGCGCCCTGAGGGCCGCCGCGACCAAGGCCGTCGGGACGATGGGTGTGATGGCCGTCATCAACCGGCATAACCTGTTCAGCAGCATCGAGCAGGAACTGCGCGGCAACCTGAGGGAATTCCAGGAGGCAGCGGGCATTCCTCTCGGCATAGAGGTGGTTGCCGTGGAGGCCATCGAGATCGCGGACGTCAAGAACCCCAGTGAACCGGGGGCGGTCAGCCAGGCTTTCTTCGAGGCCCAGAATGCCGCCAGCGTACGCAACCAGCTCGAGCAGGAGGGCAGGACCGAGGCGGACCGTATCGTCAGTGACGCCCGTGCCCGACGGGCCGAGCTGCTGGCCGAGGCCAGGGGCTACCGCGAGCGCCTCGTCCGCAGCGCGCGGGCCGACGCGGCGATGCTCGGGGAGCTGCTGCCCATCTACGAGGAATCGAAGGACGTCAAGAGGATCCTGCTGGACCGCTTCTATGAGCGTGCCATCGAGGAAGTGATGTCCAACTCGCCGGGCGCGTTCCTGCTGCATGATGGCGGGGAGGAGATGGCAAGAGAGCTCCGCGTGCTGCTGAACAGACAGCCTCCTCCCAGGCTCAAACCGGAGCAGCAGCCCGGCGGACGATCTACCGCCGCGCCCCAGTGACATGAAAGGGGAAACAGAAAGTGGCACATAGCGCTGAAGGGCACGCCCTGGACCACGAACACGTGGGCTCGATCCAAGCGCGTCTTATAATCACGTTCATCGGCGGCGTGGTCGTGCTGAATGCCTATCTGGCAGACTACCTGTTCTTCCCGGACAAGGAAGCGATCGGCGCCATCAGTGCGCTCATCGGTGCGGTGTTGCTGGCGACGCCGATAGTGGCGGGTGCCTTCCAGGAGATCCGGCGGGGCCGCATGCACATGACCGTGCTGGTGGCCGTGGCCGTCATTGCGGCGTTCGCGATCGAGGACTACAAGGTGGCCGGGATCGTGGCCTTCTTCATGCTCCTGGCCACCCTGATCGAGCAGCAGACGGCGGCCGGTGCGCGCGAGTCCGTGGAGAAGCTGATGACCCTGACGCCGCCCACGGCAGAGCTCGTCTCCGGGGAAACCGTGCAGGTCTCGGAGCTGCAGCCCGGTGACAGGGTCCGCGTCCGACCGGGTGACAGGGTGCCCGCCGACGGCCGGATCGTCACGGGTGAGACCACCATCGATGAGGCGACCATCACCGGCGAGTCTCTTCCCGCCGACAAGCTGCAGGGAGACGAGGTCTTCGCCGGGACCCACAACCTGACCGGTTCGGTCGAGGTGGAGGTCACCCGGGTGGGAGAGGACACCACGCTGGGCAAAGTGAGGAGGCTGATCCTGGCGGCCGAACAGACCAGAACGCCCGTCATGCAGCTTATCGATCGCTACGCGGCTTGGTACACGCCCCTGGTGCTGATGATCGCGTTCGCGGTCTACATGTTCACGGGGGAGGGGGCACAGAACCGCGCGGTCAGCGTGCTGGTCATTGCGTGTCCGTGCGCATTCGTGCTCGCCACGCCCACGGCGATGGTGGCCGGCCTGTCGGCGGCGGCGCGGCTGGGCATCCTGATCAAGAACGTGGCCCACCTGGAGGCGGCGGGAGACATAACGGCCATGGTGTTCGACAAGACGGGCACCCTGACGACCGGCGCCCTCACCGTCACGCGGATGGCGCCGGCCGAGGGCGTGGAAGGAGCCGAGCTTCTGGAGGCGGCGGCCAGCGTGGAGCAGCACTCCAAGCATCCCGTGGCGCAGGCCGTCACCAGGGTGGCGGACCGGGCCAACCTG
>JASFTU010000119.1:0-6400 GCA_050050635.1 Candidatus Brocadiaceae bacterium | reverse complement strand
CCCGGCATTGCGCTGGAGGTGTGCCTGCACTTCGGAACGTTGCTCGCCATAGTCCTGGTGTTCGGCGCGCGGCTGGTTCGGCTGACGGCCGACGCGTTCCGTGGAGCGGCGATCTGGCTGCGCGGGGGCGGGACCGGCCCCGCCGCGGAGGCCGCGCCGCTGTCCCCGACGGCCGTCGCGGTGGTGGTGGGCACGGTTCCTGTGGTATTGGCGGGGCTGCTGATCGGGAGCCTGGTGGAAAGGGCGTTTGAAAGCATGGCCCTGGCCGGTGTGCTGCTTATCGTCACCGGGCTGGTGCTGCTGGCCTCACGCGCGGCACGAAGGGCCACGACCGAACGCGCCGGCCCCCTGACGGGCCTCCTGGTGGGGCTGGCCCAGGCCCTCGCCCTGCTGCCCGGGATCAGCAGGTCGGGCATCACCATCGTGACGGGCATGTTCGCCGGCCTGGAGCGGGAGGCGGCGGCGCGTTTCTCATTCGTCCTGGCCGTCCCCGCCCTGGCCGGAGCCGCCGTTCTGAAGCTCCTGCAGACACTGGCCGACGCGGAGGCGGCCGGGCAGACATCCCGGGTCCCGGCAGGCGCGCTGGCAGCGGGGACGATTGCCTCGGCGGCGGTCGGCACGGTGTGCCTGTTGCTGCTGCTGCGGGCGGTGCGACGCGGCCGGCTGCACTGGTTCGCGGCCTACTGCCTGCCGGCCGGGTTGGCCATGGCCGTTTGCGGATGGCTCGGGGGAGGTGCGCCGTGAGCTCCGAACAGAAGGAGGCGCCCGAAGCGCAGAAGGGCTACTTCCATGAGTCCAGGTCCTTCGCGCTGGGCATCGTCAGCATCCTTCCCCTGATCGTGCTCTATCACTGCGGCATCGTTCAGAGCGGCTACCCGGTGCGGAACCTGGCGGAGGTCTGGCTGGAGGGACCGCTCCGCCTGGTCGGGCTGCACGCCGCGCACGTGCTGAACGTGGCCCTGATCATCGCCCTGGTCGCGGTGCTTCTCCGCAGCGACATCAAGGGTTTCACCGGCTTCGTGACCATTGTCATCATGATCGCCGAGGGGGGGCTGTACGCCCTGGCGCTCTACAAGGGCGGGGCGGTGCTGACGGGCGTGATCTTCGACCGCGCCTCGCAGGTCCTGTTCGCCATTGACCTGAGGGCTTCGGGCCCCCTTCTGCTGGCCTTGGGTGCGGGAGTGTACGAGGAACTGGTCTTCCGGCTGCTGCTGCTGGGCGGCATGGCGCTGCTTCTGAGCAAAGTCTTCCTCTGGAGCCGCCACTTCAGCGTGGTGGTGGCGCTGGTGATCTCCAGTCTGCTGTTCGCCGCGGCGCATCACCTGGGTCCCATCGGCGAGCAGTTCGACCCGTACAGCTTCCTTTTCCGCGCGCTCTCAGGTCTCCTCCTCGGGGTGATCTACCTGGGGCGCGGCTTCGGGGTGGTGGTCTGGA
Source organism: Candidatus Brocadiaceae bacterium (assembly GCA_050050635.1). Lineage (GTDB taxonomy): Bacteria > Planctomycetota > Brocadiia > SM23-32 > SM23-32 > JASFTU01. The sequence goes on along the minus strand of JASFTU010000119.1, from coordinate 4,966 downwards.
CGCACGCCATCTACAACGCGCTGGTGGTGGTCTGAGCCGGGGTGTCAGCCAGCGGGCTCGGCGGACGCCGACGGCGGCTGGGCGGCCACTTCGTCGGCGGCGTTGGCAGTCCGGACCTTCTCTCCCCACTGGAAGTCGCCCAGGACCGCCTGCGCGGCGTTCAGAAGGTGATCGCCGATCTTCTCGTAGTTGTAGATGCAGTCCACGAAGGTCAGGCCGCTGTAGAAGTTGCACTCTCCGGCGGCGAGCCGTCGCAGGTGGCTCTCGCGGAACTGCTTCTCCATGCCGTTCAGCCGGGTCTCGCTGTCGAAGACGGCCTTCGCCGCCTCCGCGTTGTTGTTCGCGACGGCCTCAATCACGGTCTCGAACATCCTCTCCACCTCCGCCCGCATCATGGAGAGCTCCTCCATGGCCGTGTCCGTGAACGGCAGTCCATCCTGTATCTTCCGCTGCGCTGCCTCCGCCAGGTTCGTGGCGTGATCCCCCATGCGTTCGATGTCATTGACGCTGTGCAGCAGCACGGGCAGCTCATTGGACTCGGAGGGCTCCAGGTCTCGCCGGCTGACCTGGATCAGGTATTGCGTGATCTTGTTCTGCAGGTTGTCGATGGCCTCTTCCTTCTGGTCTACCAGGTGGAGACGCGTGGGATCGCCCTTGAAGAACCCCTCGCTCGCGTCGTTCTGCGCCGAGGCGGCCAGACGGATCATGCGCACCACCTCCTTGCGCGCCTGCTCCAGTGCGATCGTCGGAGTGCCCAGAAGATGCTCCTCCAGGTACTGAGGCTCCACCTCCACGATCCCCGCCTCGCCCGGCACAACCTTCCGCACCACTGCCGACAGAGCGCCCACCAGCGGAATGAAGATCATGGTGTTGGTGACGTTGAACACGCTGTGGCTGACCGCAATGTGCAGCATGATCGTGGATTTCTGCACGGTCCCCGGCACCAGGAACTCGATCAGCCGGGCGTAGTGGCCGGACCAGACGAAGGGCAGCACTATGGCCACCCCGATGAGGTTGAACATCAGGTGCGCGCGCGCGGCGCGCCTTGCGTTGACGTTGGTGCCGATGGAGGCGATCTGGGCCGTGATGGTCGTCCCGATGTTGTCGCCCAACACCAGGGGCAGCGCCTGGGGGAAGGTCAGCACGCCGCTGAAGGCCAGCATCTGCGCGATGGCAATGGTCGCGCTGGAAGACTGGATGACCATGGTGAGCACGGTGCCGATGAGCACGCCGGAGAGGGGATGGCCCGCCAGCCTGCCCATCAGGTTCGCCGCCTGCTCGCTCTGGCGGAGCGGCCCGAAGGCGTCCTTCATCAGCGAGAGGCCGAAAAACAACAGGCCGAAGCCGAGAATCACCGATCCCCAGTGCTTCCAGTGACGTTTGCCCACCATGTTCAGCAGGAGCCCGACGCCGATGGCCGGCAGCGCGTAGTTGGTGATCTTCAGCAGGCCGATGCCCGAGACCAGCCATGCGGTGAGCGTGGTGCCGATGTTCGCCCCCATGACCACGCCGATGGCCTGGCTGAGCTTCATCAGGCCGGCGTTGACGAACCCCACGACCATGACGGTCGTGGCGCTGGAGCTCTGGATCAGGCAGGTCACCGCGGCGCCGGCCAGCACCGCGACCAGGACGTTATGGGTCATGATGCGGAGTATGCGCCGGAGGCGCTCTCCGGCCACCTTCCGCAGGCCGTCGCTCATGACCCGCATCCCCAACAGGAACAGGCCGAGGCCACCCACTACGAAGAAGACGATGTCCAGGACGCCGTCAGGCTCCATGGGCTCCCTTCTCGTGCTCGGATGGAAAAGCCGTTGGCCGTCCACTCAATGCGACCGGCCAGCAACGAAGTCGCGGCCGCACTCCAGATTCCCGCCCGCAGAACGCGCCGGATCCCCGGGTGCGGTCTACTTCAGGTGCTGAGGGTCAGTCTCGGACTTCGTATCGCCCCAGTCTTCTTTGAAGCTCGAGGTGGACCGCAGGTAGTCGATCAGCTCATTGAACTCCTGGCGATCGATGGGAACGTCGACGGCCTCGCCCTTGTGCGATGAAAGCGTCACCGCGTTGGCCAGCTCCAGCGACTTGAGCCCCACCTCGCCGGGCGCGATCAGGGGCTCCTCGTAGAGGATGGCCCGCGCGAAGTTCCGCAGCACCACGTGGTGCCCGCTCTCGCACTCCTCCAGTTCGACCTCGACCTCCTCTATCTCCGGCGAGCCCCACATCTCCGTGCTCGTGCGGGTGTACTCGGAGACCGAGGGCTTGAAGCGCCAGAACGACAGGGGGTCGAGCCGCAGCCCGGCCTCGTCGCCGACGATTTCCAGACGGCGCCGGCCCTTCTCACAGGTCGTGAAGTACAGGTAGCCGATCGCCCCATTCTCGTACTCCAGCATCGCCGAGGCCTGATCCTCCACCTCGATGTCGTGCAGCAGCGTCTGGCACCGTCCCTGCACGCGGGTGGGCATGCCGCCGAGCATGGTGAAGACGTCCAGGTCGTGGGGAGCCTGGTTCATCAGGACGCCGCCGCCCTCCCCGGCCCACGTGGCCCGCCAGGTGCCCGAGTCATAGTACGCCTGCGACCGGTACCACGGTCCGATGAGCAGCGTGCGTCGGATCTCGCCCAGAGCGCCCGACTCGACCAGCTCCCGGGCCTTCTTCACGTTGGCCTGGGTGCGCATCTGGAACATCACGCTGAAGACCTTCCCGCTCTCCTCGGCGGCGCGGGCCATCTTCTCGGCCCAGCCGATCCGCACGCCGATCGGCTTCTCGCTCAGCACGTGCAGGCCGGCCTCAAAGCAATCGATGGCGATCGGCGGATGGAAGTAGTGCGGGGTGGCTATAGCGACGGCGTCGACCATGTCCGCCTCGAGCAATTCCCTGTGATCCGTGAAATAACGGACTTCATGCTCCTCGCCGATTTCCCTCGCCCGTGCGGGATTGATGTCCACCACGGCCTGCAGATCGAACTCCTCCAGATTGTTGCAGTGCCGGGCGTGGTTCGATCCCATGCCACCGACCCCGATCACCGCGACTCTGACCTTCTCATCACTCATGGCACTTCCCGGAAGATATGCGTTCGCGTCCGTACATTGACAGCGCCTTTTTCTAAAGCCTGAAGCCAGGGAATGCAAACGCAAGCGGTTCCTTCGCCGGGACCGGGTGTCCGCCCGCCGGAATGTGAAGATGCACCGAAGGCACCCGAGTGGCCACGGGGGGTTGGCCCCGCACCCGGCCACGGCCCACCGATGCATGGTGGCGCCGGGCCTACCCGCGGCCCATCGAGCCGGCGTTCCGCTTGACGATACGGGCCGCGTTCGGTAGCCTGCCCGGCGGGAATAGACTGGTTCGCGGGGGGCCACCATGTCCCGACTGCAGCTCGACATGTTGCCTGTGGGCGATTCGGATGCCATCCTGCTGGAAGTCGGCCTCAGCGAATCGCCGGTTGTCATATTGATCGACGGAGGGCGGAACTGGGAGGACGGCGATCGTGTCCTCCGCCATCTGGAGGAGTACTACGGGGGCCGCATCGATCACCTCGTGCTCTCCAACATGGACGCCGACCACGCCGAGGGACTCCTCCACGTCGCGGAGAACCTGAGCACCGAACAGATCGGGCAGGCCTGGATACAGGACATCAGCCGACACGGAGTGGATCCGGACCGCGCCGTTGCCCTCGCCCGCAGGGTCCGTGAGGAAGCCCAGTCCACCGCCGTTCGCTCCATGGCGGAACACCTGATACGGTCGGTGGAAACCACCCGGCAACTCGTCCAGACGCTTCAGGAAAAGGGCGTGCCCGTGAAGGGCGCCTTCGCCGACAGGAACAACCACATCGGCCCCCTGGAGGTGCTCGGGCCGACGGAGGCCTTCTTCGAGGAATGCGTGCGGTTCTACGACGATGTCGAGATGCTTCACCGGGTGGTGGAGCAGGGCGTCTCCGTCCGTCGGAGAAAGGCACCCGGGCGGGGGCCGGCCCACCCCGACGAAGTGCTGGCCCAGGCCGTTGACGACCCTCAGACCGTGCAGCAGGCATCCCTCATCCTGCTGCTGCAGTACGAGGGCGACCGGTACCTGTTCACCGGCGACGCGGGCCGCCGCGCCTTCTCACGCGTGCCGGACAAAGGGAAGATGCGCGACCTCCACTGGCTCCAGGTGCCCAACCACGGAAGCAAACACAACCTCGGTCCCGGGTTGCTGGACCTGTTCAGCCCGGACCTGGCCTACATCTCCTGCAGCGGCGTGGGCATCAACCCCCACCCCGACCTGCTGTCGGCACTGAGGAACCGCGGCGCCGTGGTCTACACCACGGCCGGGAGCGGCAACATCTGGCATCGCCGGGGCGACGTTCCCGCCCGGCCCGGCTACGAGACGCGCCGGCCCCGCTGACCACCTCAGAGCAGCCCGCCCCGCATCTCCGCGGGCAGTTCGTTGGCGAACCCGATGGCCCCCTCGCTCAGCTCTCCGGCCTCTGCCAGCCGGTCCGACAGCCTGGCCGAGACGAATACATACAGCTTCCACAGCCCCCTGTGCTGATCCTTCAGGACGCGGATCTCTTCGGAGTTCAGCGACGAGAGCCGCGCCATCTCTGCACCGGGCATGGTCACGGGGACGTCGGCCTCCTTGAGAGCCATTTCGGGCGGCGCGCAATAGACGGCGACCCGGTGCGCCTGCGTGCCCAGCTCCCCGGCGATGCGTCTCTCGAGCGCGTCCCGGGCACCGTCCTCGTTGAGGTGATAGCGCCGCACCATCCGTCGGACCTGCTCCTCACCTATGGCACGGGAGATCAGGTAGCAGCGCTTGAACAGCCGCCGGACGCAGAAGTCGGCAAGCAGCTCCGCAAGCGGCTCCTCCTGGCCGAACCGGTCCCGCAGATAGAAGATGAGCGCGTCATCGGTCAGGCGACACAGCTCCCGTTCGCTCAGGCCCTCTGCCACGGCTTTCTCAACGGCCTTCGAGATCATCACCCCGGCCGCTA
>JASFTU010000118.1:0-6441 GCA_050050635.1 Candidatus Brocadiaceae bacterium | reverse complement strand
ACGTCTACACCCACGGGGAGATGCTACCCTCCCACGCCTACCCGGAGCTGAACAAGTACGACCACCTGGTGGGCAACTACGGTGGGGCCTGGCAGGATCAGCGTCGGGAGTTCGAGGAGTTCCCCGGCGCCATCCTCATGACCACCAACTGCCTGCAGAAGCCGAAGGAAAGCTACGAGGCGCGCATCTTCACCAGCGGGCCGACCGGCTGGCCGGGCGTGACCCACGTCGCCGACCACGATTTCGGTCCGGTCATCGAGGCCGCTCTCCAGGCCGACGGCTTCCCGGAGGACGGAGCCGACAGCACCATACTGGTGGGGTTCGGCCACGAGGCGGTAATGGGCGTAGCCGGGAAGGTGGTGGAAGCCGTGCAGGAGGGGGAGATCCGCCACTTCTTCCTCATCGGCGGCTGCGACGGCGCCAGGTCGGGACGCAACTACTACACCGACCTGGCCAGGATGGTGCCCGACGACTGCGTGATCCTCACGCTGGCCTGCGGCAAGTACCGCTTCAACAAACTCGACTTCGGGCAGGTGGCGGGCATTCCCCGCCTGCTCGACGTGGGGCAGTGCAACGACGCCTACTCCGCGGTGCTCATCGCGCAGGCGCTGGCCGACGCGTTCGAGACGGACGTCAACGGCCTGCCCCTCTCCCTGGTGCTCTCGTGGTACGAGCAGAAAGCGGTGGCCATCCTGCTCACGCTGCTGCACCTGGGCGTCCGCGACATGCGGCTCGGACCCAGCCTCCCGGCCTTCGTAGCCGAGCCGGTGCTGGGAGTCCTGGCCGACAAGTTCGGCATCATGCCGATCTCCACGCCGGAGGAGGACCTGCAGTCGATACTCGCCTAATCAACCTTCTGCACGAAGGCTCCCGGGGCGGGGCGGAACAGGAAGGCGCTCTCGTCCCCGGCCTCGCCCCGGGGCTCATAGAACCGCTCTGAAAGAGCGGCCCGGACCTCGTCGGCATCTTCGCGCCGGACCAGGCCGATGGCGAAGCCACCGAACCCCGCACCCGTCAGTCGCGCTCCGAGCGCGCCGGCCCCGCGCATGAGCCCGACCAGCTCGTCCAGCTCCGGGCAACTGATCTCGTAGTCTTCAGCGCAGCTTTGGTGCGATTCGTCCATCAGGCATCCGAGAGCCGCCATGTCGCCGGCGGCCAGGCACTCGGCGGCCCGTTCCACCCGCCCGGCTTCGGTGAAGACGTGACGGCACCGCGGCAGGACCTTCAGGCCGTCGGCGGGCATCGGCAGGCTGCCCCCGGCGCCGAGCCGAAGGAACCGGTCAGTGAACTCGTCGGTCGAGACCCCGCACAGCTGCGAACACCCTGTCAGCGACAACGCCCGTTCTCCCCCCGTCACCTCGTGCAGGATGCCGGTCAGGTCCTCGTCCGGACGCGCCCGCCCCAGATCGGCCAGTCGCGGGGTGGGCTCGGCACCGAGCCGCCGGGCCAGGAGGTGCGCACCGACCCGGCATTCCACCACGCGCCGGTTGTAGGCCAGCCGCTGCTGGCCCGTCTTGCGCGCACTCAGCGTGCTGTGCGCCGCCAGGATGCCGTGGGTCGGCGCAAAGGGGATCGGCCGGGCGGCCAGCGGATAGAAGTCGATCTTCAGCGCGTGGTCGCGCCGCCCCAGCAGGCACACCGCCTGGTCCATGCCACCGCCCTGCGTCCCCACATAGTGCTCCGCCTCGGCAAGGCGCTCTGCCAGAGCACGGCCACTGAGACCAAGTTCGTTCACCGCCGCGAAGGCCAACCCCGTAGCCACTACCAGGGCAGTAGAGGAGGAGAGCCCCGCCGCCGGAGGAATGTCGCCGTCCACGGCGCAGGACATCCCTCGCAACGCCTGCGCTTCCCGCCCGGTCCAAACCGCCAGCCGGGCCAGGGACTGCACGGCCGCCTTCGCGTAGTTCCCCCAGTCGCCCGGCTCGAACGGGGGCAGGTCCTCCGACACGAGGAAGCTGCGATCGGGGTACAGCTCTGGGGCGCAGTTCACCAGGCAGACCCGGCCGTCGTCTCGGGGAGCCACGGCCATCCGGATCGCGCGGCCTATAGCCATGGGCATCACCGGGAAGCCGTTGTAGTCGGTGTGCTCCCCGATGAGGTTGATCCGCCCCGGTGCCCGGACCAGCCAGCGCGCAGGGGTCGCGCCACCGAATGCCTTCACAAGGAGGCCTGCGACCGGCCCGAACTCCTGCATGGGTGTGGCGTGGCTCATGGTTCTCCGCCGCCCATTCTAAACCCTCGCACCCCTTCTGTCAGTCCGGGAGGCCGGTGGATCATTGACGCAAACATGCCCTTTCTTTGGGGGTCAGCGGCTTCATATAATGTCCCGAGTTTGCAGCCCGGCCATATCAGGGGAATCGTTATGGCAGAGCAGACCGAGACCCCCATGCAGCCAACGGAGGAGACGGAGGCGGACGTCAAGGCTCTCACCGAGCCGATGACCGAGCCACCGCGCCGGACCGCCGCCGGTCGCGTCTTCATCAAGGTGGACATGGAGGGTGTCAGCGGCGTGGTCAGCCGCGAGCAGATCCATCCGGACGGGCCGGAATACGCATACGGCCGTCGCATGCTGATGCACGATCTGCGTGCCGTGCTGGATGGGGTATTCTCTGCCGGATGTACGGGAGCGGTGGTCTACGACGCCCACCTGAATGGCCGTAACGTGGACGTGGATGAACTGGACAGCCGGGTCTCACTGATCGCCGGCCGGCCACATCTGGAGAGCGGCGTCTTCCACGGACTCGACGAATCGTTCGCGGCGCTCTTCCTGGTGGGCTTCCATGCCCGCGCCGGAGCCGAGGAAGCGCTGATGCCGGGCACACACGGTCCCACCGTCGCGTGTATGAGGATCAATGGCACCGAGGTCGGAGAGATCGGTCTGGAGGCCGCGATGGCCGGGGAGTTCGGCGTGCCCCTCGTGTTCGTCTCGGCGGACTCCGGTGGCGTCCGGGAGGCCCGAGAGCTGCTGGGGCAGGACGTCGACGCCGTGGAGGTCAAGAAAGCCATCACGCAAAACAGCGGCATCTGCCTGCCGATCGCCCGGACGGAGCAAATGCTGAGGAGGGCCGCCGCCGAGGCGATGCTCAAGGCGCCCACAGCGCCCCCGGTGGTGTTCCAGTCCCCCGCCACCATCGAGGTCGTCTTCACCACACCGCAGAGCGCCGATGTACTCCGGGACGCCGGAGGAATCCGCAGGATCGACGACGTGACGGTCCGCACCGATGGGAACAGCGTCCTGGCCGCCTACCGCCGCCTGACCGTCGCCCTGGCCGGCCGTCGCGAGGAGTAGTGTTACCTCAGTCGGGCAGCAGCTCTGCGAGCGCTTCTGCATAGACCTGCAGGTCTTCCTCGGTGAACAGCACGAACCTGACCAGGTCTAACTCCCCGGGATGCTCGCGCACGAATTCAACCGCGGCGCCCAGCGCAACCCGCGCTGCCTGCTCTACCGGGTAGCCGTACGCTCCGGTGCTGATGGAAGGGAAAGCCATCGAGGCGAGATCGTTCGCCACGGCGAGTTCCAGGCTGGAGAGGTAGGCGTTCGCCAGCAGGTCGGACTCGCCCTGGTTGCCTCCGTGCCAGCGCGGACCGACGGCATGGATCACGTGCTCCGCCGGCAGCTCCCCACCCGTGGTGATAACGGCGCTCCCCGTGGGGCAGCCACCGATTCTGCGACACTCGGCCATGATGCTTGGCCCACCGGCACGGTGGATGGCTCCGTCAACTCCGCCTCCACCGCCCAGGCCGCTGTTGGCGGCATTCACGATCGCGTCCACCTTCTGCCGGGTGATGTCGCCCTGCACCAGTTCCAGCTCCGTCCCCTCGAGTTGCCGCTTCATGGCAGCACACCCCTTTTTTCCTGGACGTAAAAGCACCCTCAACTGTATGTTATGACACGCTCCGGAGAAGCATCGGCTCCATTGCTTATACTGTGGGAGTGTGTCCAGTCGGAGAAACGAACATGTCAACGAAGTCCGCTGAACCGACCTACTACGATCTGCTCGGGGTGGACGCCGACGCCACGCCCCGGGAGATCAAGCAGGCCTACCGGCGAAAGGTGCGCCTGACGCACCCGGACCTCCGTGGACCCGAGTCGGACGCAGAGCTCTTTCAGCGCGTCAGAAGGGCCTACGAAGTGCTGGGCAACGCCGAGGAGAGGCTGCGTTACGACATGATGATGGGCCTCGGCGAGTACGAGGGGCGGGCCCGCCTGTATCGGCCCAGCTTCAACCGGCTGTTCTCCGCCCTCTTCAGCGGACTCAGGGCCGCCATGGCCAGACACGCCGATCTGTCCGAGGAGATGGAACGCAGCAGGAGGCAAGCCGGCTGAGTCCCGGCGCCCGCCCGAGCCCGCCGCCGCACCTCACTCGATGTGCATGAACCAGGCCTTCGGTGCGCCGCAGATGGGGCATTTCTCGGGGGCTTCGTCGTAGACGGTGTTCCCGCAGCCCCTGCAGACGTAGATGTCCCTCTCGGGCAGGTCCTGGCCGCCCGTCAGCGTTTCGATGGCCTCCCCGTAGAGCGCGTGGTGGATCTTCTCCACCTGCATCGCATAGTCGAAGGTCGCTTCGCCCTCCTCGTGCTCCTGCTCGCGCGCCGACTCGAGGAACTCCGGGTACATCTCCTTGAACTCGTGTGCCTCGCCCGAGCGGGCGGTCTCCAGGTTCTGAAGCGTCTCCTCGATGGCTCCCATGGCGTCCAGGTGGTTCTGGGCGTGGACCGTCTCGGCCGCCGCGGCGGCTCGGAACAGCCGTGCGATCATGGGTCGACCCGCGTCCTCGGCCTCCCTGGCAAAGCCCAGGTACCGCTGGTTGGCCTGGCTTTCCCCGGCGAACGCTTCTTTCAGGTTGTGCTGCGTGCTGGCCATAGTCTCCGCTCCTTCGCCTCTGCGGGTGTGAGCATCCGGGGGGCGCAGCGCTCAGCCATGCCCCCGGGCGCGCCGCCGCCAGTCCCAACAGGATAGCAGCGGTCAGGAACGCCCGCAAGCACATCGCCCGATGCCTCGCGCAGCCATCATTCCGCCTGCTGTGCGCGCGAGCCGAAGTCGAGCGCGATGCTGTTGATGCAGTAGCGCAGGCCGGTAGGCGGCGGGCCGTCTTCGAAGACGTGCCCCAGGTGAGAGTCGCACCGGCTGCACAGCACCTCCGTTCTCGTCGTGAACAGGCGCCGGTCTTCGGCGGTGGAGATGGACTGCTCCCTGATCGGCTCGTAGAAACTCGGCCAGCCGGTCCCGGAGTCGAACTTCGAACGGGAGCTGAACAGCTCCTGGCCGCAGGCGGCACACCGATACACGCCCTCCCCCTTGAAGTCGTGGTACTTCCCCGTGAACGCCCGCTCAGTCCCCTTCTGGCGCAGGACGCGGTACTCCTCGGCCGTCAGGATCCCGCGCCACTCCTCGTCCGTCTTCGTCACCTTCGCCACAGTCGCACCCCCTTCATCAGACGAGGCCGCCGGCGCCGGGCGAGCCTGCGATCCGGACCTGGCTTCGCATCCGGTCCCCAGAGCAGCACCCACCAGCACCGCAACCAACAGCACAGAACGCACGTGCATGAACACGATCGTCGCCCCCCTGCATTGACCCCGCTGCTATATTGGTCACGGGAACGGCGCGAACGTTCACGGACACCGGACATCGAGGAAGACGTGATCGCGCTCCTCGTGGACGCCGCACCTGAGGTACCGGAGCGGTCGGCGGAAGCATGGTCCGTCATAGACCAGGGAATGGTACTCGCCGTTCTCGCCGCACGGGTCCACTCCTTCCAGCCCGGCAAGGTCCGCCGCGAACCGCGCATCGATCTCGCGCCCCAGATAGCCGCGATCCAGCTTCTCCAGCCACACGGAGGTAAGTACGGCCCGGAAGCCGAGCGCGACGAACTCCTCCAGCACCTGCCCCGGCTTCTCCCCCCACAGCATGTCGCCGTATTCCAGACCGGCGGCCTCCACGTGGCGCCGGTAGTAGTCCCGCACGTCCTCCAGGTGCACGTTGCCGAACAGGATCCCCTGCACGCCGGCGTCGGCGGCCGCGCCCAACGCCCGTGCGAAGTCCTCGTCGAAGCACTCGCCCCCGCGAGTGGACTCCACGATGGCGTCCAGGCCGAGCGCCCGGGCCTGCGCCCGCAGTACCTCCGGGCGGTAGCCATGGAACCTGACCCGCCCGTACTCGACCCCGTAGACGTGGAACAGGTGTGTCACCTCCAGGCCCCTCTGGCGGGCACGGTGCAGGGCCAGCGTGCTGTCCTTCCCACCGCTGGAGGCGACGGCGTACATGGCTGGCTCCCCGGGCCCTGAGCCCCGACCGCACGGAGAAGAAGCCCCTTTAGTCCTGGAACGTGGGCATCTCGTCCTTCTCGGCTTCGTAGAGCTCCTCCACCATATCGCGGACCCCCTGCATCGACAGGACCGCGGCGCTCAACGGGTCGTAGAGCACAGACCAGTACAGCTTGT
>JASFTU010000117.1:0-6445 GCA_050050635.1 Candidatus Brocadiaceae bacterium | reverse complement strand
ACTCGGTCTCCATGTCGTGGAATACGACCTCGACGGAGTCTTCCATGTTCCACCTGCTCAGCAGCAGGTTGACCTTCTTCTTGGCACTTTCACACAGAGGGCACTCCTGCTTGCCGTATATTTCGACTACCATCCTGCCTCCTCGGCGATACTCATCTGGGTTCCGATTTCTCTGCCCATGGGCAGTGTCGGGACCTCAGGTCAGTGCGACGCTGTACGTACCGCGGCGCCGGTCCTTCAGCTCGCCCACTTTGGACTTGTTCCAGTTGGGTATGCGACTGAAGTAGCCCACCACGCGCGTCATCCCGTAGACGCGGGGGCTCTCGCACCAGCCACAGACCTCTTTCAGGCCGGGCGTGGACTGGTGGCAATCCTCGCAGATGGTGAACTCGGGGCTGATGGTGAGTTGAGCGGCCCGGGTGTTGCGATAGGTCTTCTCGACCAGGTTCATGATGCTGGCTGCCGGGGGGCGCTCCTCGCCGACGAACGCGTGGATGATGGCCCCGCTCTCGATGGCCCGATGGAACTTGCTCTGGAGCTGGATCCGCGTGAACAGGTCCACGGCAGCGTCGGCGCGCAGATGGATGCTGTTCGTGTAGTACATCTCGTCGTTCTCGATGTCGCCCGGGACGACGCTCTCGGCCTCGGGGAACCGCTGCAGGTCCACCTTGGCCAGGCGGCGCGCGGCGCTTTCGGCCGGCGACTCCTCGAGGGCGACGCGCATTTGGTGCTCCTGCCCCAGCTCCTTCGCGCGGAACTGCATGTGGCGGATCAGGTGCAGTCCCTTGCGGATGAGGTCCGTGTCCTCGTGCAGCTCCCTGCCGGTCAGGTGGAGCATGGCCTCGTTCAGGCCGATCAGGCCGACGATGTAGGTGGCCTTCTTCAGATCCACGTAGGGACGGCCGTCGGCCGCCTCTTTGCCGATTTCCCAGAGCGGTTTGCTGGAGTCGGTCATGAGGGAGCCGATGAAGGCCCGCTTCTGGAGGTGTGCCTCGATGGCCAGGTCGATCATCCGATCAACCTCCTCGTAGAAGCCCTCCATGTTGCCCGGTCGCGCCCGATAGGCCGCCTGCGGCAGGTTGATGGTCACGTTCTGGAAGCCGCAGAAGCGCATGCTCTCGGGGTGTCGGATCATGTAGTCGTCTTTGATGGTGGTTCGCAGCCGGCAGCAGGCGCTGAGGGTTACCTCGTCCCGGTCGAAGATGAAGTAGGGCACTCCGTTCTCGCTGGCGATCTCGCAGGCGTAGCGCAGAATCTCGCGCTGGGCCGGATCTTCGAGTGTCTCCCCGCTGATGTGGAAGTCACACTTGGGGAAAGCGAACACGTTCCCGAAACGGTCCCCGGCGCGCCAGACGTCCAGCATGGCCTTGCAGAACCTCTGCGCCGTCTTCTCGTAGTCACCGTACGTGCGCCCGTTGTACTCGCCGGCCGGTCCGATGGCGGGAACGTCGCGCAGGTACCCCGGCACGCCGGTGTGGATGTTGAAGTCCAGGAACAGCGTCTGCCCGCCCCGGCTGAAGGCGTTCTGGGAGGAGCTGAATATCAGGTGCTGGGCTTCCTGCTCCATCTCCTTGTAGGACATATCCTCCACGAACGGTGCGTAGAGGATGTTTATGTAGCCCACGCCGAGTGCGCCGGCATAGTAGGCCTGCATGCTTGCCAGGAAGGTGTTCAGGTGCCCGGTGAGGGTGCGGGCGTGGCGGGCGGGCGCACTCGAGGTGTCCAGGTTCTGCAGGTTCAGGCCGTACTTCTTCAGGTACTCCAGGGAATGGCTCGAGCAGTAAACCCGCGTCGGATAGCCCAGGTCGTGCACGTGGATCTGGCCCAGCATGTGCGCCTCGGCTACTTCCTCACTGAAGACCTCCTGGAGGGCGTACTGCTTGAGGGTGTGCTCGGCAAGGGCCAGATTGATGGCCTCCGGGTTGTTCTGGGCGATGTTGGCGTTCTCTTTGCTCTTGCTGTGGATGATCTGGTCGAGGTCGAACTTGGGCATGCCGATCAGGGCCTGCTTCTTCAGCCGGCCGGTCAGGCTCCGTTCGAACAGCTCGTTGTCGACAAGCTCCCGGATGAGGGAGGTGGAGATGCGGGTCAGGCCGCTGTCCATGACCCGTCGTTCGACGGACGAGGCGATCTCGCGGGCCACCCGGGGGGCCAGGTCTGCCTCGACCTCCAGGGCTCGGGCGATCTTGCTCTTGTCCCACTCGGCCAACTTGTCCCGGGTTTCGGTGTTGACCAGCAGGGCGATGTCGGTGGAGCTGCCGTTCTCGCGGACGGGTTTACGCACCTGGAGGGACTGCCGAATGCGGGCCCGGCGGTCGCGGTAGAGGATGTACGCCTTGGCCGTCTTCGCGTGGCCTGTCTCGATGAGCACCTTCTCGACGGTGTCCTGAATGCCCTCTATGTGTGGCGGCTCGCCGTCGTAGTCCTTCTCCAGCAGCATGGTGACCATGGAGGCGAGCTCGTCGGCCAGCATGCGATCGTCGCCCCCGACCGCCTGCGCCGCCTTGAAGATCGCGTCGGCTATCTTACTCTGGTCAAACGGAAGGAGTCTGCCGTTGCGCTTGCGCACGTGTGTGATGACAGAGTGATGACCTCGTTCCTGCGCCGCATCCGCCTCGACCGCCATTTCGCTCCTCCTGCGCATTGCTTCGCTTCAGTCGTCGATGAACTGGTGCACTGCCCCTATGTGCCCGGCCGTTCGGCCTCGCCGCTCCCCGACTTGAGGACGGTGTCGGCCTCCTCGACGAAGTCGGTCACGTCCTTGAAGTCTCGGTAGACGGAGGCGAACCGGATGTAGGCCACCTGGTCCAGTTCCCGCAACCTGTCCATGACGAGTTCACCGATCCGGCGCGAGGGCACCTCCCCCTCGAAGCTGCGGTGCAGCTCCCGCTCCACCTCCTCGGCCAGTTCGGTTATTCGCTCGGCGGGAATCGGCCGCTTGTAGCAGGCCTTGTTCAGGCCGGCCAACAGCTTCTGCAGGCTGAAGTCCTCCCTCTCGCCGTCCTTCTTGATGACCCGCAGAACGCTCTCCTCGATGCGCTCGTACGTGGTGTAGCGGCGCCCGCAGTTGCTGCACTCCCTGCGCCGCTTCACGTACGTCCCATCGCCACCGGGACGGGAGTTGACGACCCGGTCATCGTCTTCCTTGCAGTAGGGACACCGCATGGGAAAACTCCCGCGTCAACCGTCCTAAATGCTGCCCAGAAGCCGCCTTGTGACCAGACACTTGAATAGAATGCCGGCTGCTACATGTGGGACAGTGGCCCATAATACCACTCTATATCTGGTGAGTCAAGGCAGTTCTGCGCTTTTCGTCGGATTTTCTTGAGCGTCGTGTTAGAGACCCCGTCTCCGCCCGGCCCATGCAGGTCCGTAACCGGTTGCAGGGGGGCAGCTTAGTGGCCCCGATGGGCCTTCCCCCGCGGACAGTGAGGCCGCGCCCGGCAGACGCTTTTCCGGTCCTTTCCCTCCGACAAAAGCAGCGCCAGTTGGCAGCGTCCAACCGGTCGCGCGGCCCGAGTCGGGCCCGCAACGGTTGATTTCCCGCCGCGGCCACAGCAGAATGGGAGGGAAGGCGAGGATGCCCGGACCTCATTGCACGTCAGGGGAACAGAACATGAGCGGGGAGGACTACGAAGACGCTCGGCCGAAGGAAGGGCGCCCGGCATCCCGGGACAGTGAGCCCTCGAAGGCCCGGTTGCCGGAGGCGGTGGACGCGATGCTGGGGGAGCTGGACAGACGGGACACCGTCCAGCACGTGTGCGCGTATCCTCTGCCCAGCGAGGAGACGGTCATCCGGATACTGAACCTCCTGGCGGAGACGCTCTTCCCCGGTTACTTCGGCAAGAAGGGACTGGACCGATCCAGCCTGCCGTTCCACATAGGTGAGTTGCTCAATACGGTGCACGACCTGCTGGCCACGGAGATCGGACGTTGCCTGCTGCATGAAAGGCACGAGCAGGGCCGGGTGAACCGCACGGAGTGCGAGAGCGAAGGGGAGCGCCAGGCGTTCCTGTTCCTGGAGAAGCTGCCCGGCTTGCTGGACGTGCTGGACGGCGACGTACGCGCGGCCTACCAGGGCGACCCCGCGGCCACGGGCTACGACGAGATCATCTTCTGCTACCCCGGATTCCGGGCGGTCATGATCTACCGTATCGCCCACGAACTCCACGCCCAGGGCGTCCCCTGGCTGCCGCGCATCATGACCGAGTATGCGCACCGCATCACGGGAATGGACATCCACCCGGGAGCCCGCATCGGCCGGAACTTCTTCGTCGATCACGGCACCGGCGTCGTGATCGGTGAGACGACCGAGATCGGCGACAACGTTCGCATGTACCAGGGGGTCACGCTCGGCGGATTCCGATTCAAGAAAGACGAACAGGGGAAACTGCTGCGCGGCTACAAGCGGCACCCGACGATCGAGGCGGGCGTCATCATCTACGCCAATGCCAGCGTTCTGGGGCCGATCACGGTGGGGGAGGGGGCCGTCATCGGCGCCAACGTCTTCCTGACGCACTCCGTGGAGCCGGGGGCGAAGGTGACGATCGAGAAGCCCAGGCACCGCATAAGCCAGCGGGGAGAGGACTGAGGCCGTCCCCTCTATTGCTCGCCTCCCGGCGTGATGAATCGCCTGACGGCTTCGGCGTCCGGGTCGAGGCGGAGAAGTTTGGTGGACGACTTCCAGTCCTCGTCCACCAGGATCTTGCCGGCCTCGCGGCCACTGCCGCCGACGACCGCTACCCGGGCGCCCAGCGCGAGCCCCATCCGATACTCCGCCGCCGCGATGCTACCTCCGCCGATGCCCAGGATCTTCACTCTTGCAGGGCGGATGCCCGAGGCGATCAGGTCGGTCCAGCCCTGCAGGGCCTCCAGGGGGCTGAAGTCGGTGCCGCCGGTGCGGCGTATCTCCGAGTAGCGCGCGTCCTCCTGCACGCCCTCGGGCATCACGCCGGGGACGTAGCCGACCGTGTGGATGGCGTCCGGGTACGTCGCCTGGAGCTCGCCGGCCAGCCCGCTGACTCCGGCCGTGGTGCCGCCGCTGACCACAGTGCCCCTGAACCCGGAAAACGCGTCCACGATCAGCCGGCTGAGCTGACGCACCTGCTCCTCTACTGACCGATCGCAACTTCCGGTCAGGATGACGACCGGCCCATCGGTGGGTGGGACGTCCGGTGTGGCCATCCGGCGCACCCGCTGCAGGGCAGGCTCCGAGCCGAACTTCGCCGCGCATCCCAGCACGAGCAGCCGTTCGACCCATTCGTAGCCCGGCAGCTGGTCGGCGACGACGGTGAGCATCTCCATTGAGTCCAGCGAGGTTGCGATCATGAAGGGCGCCGTGCTCAGCTCCACTGCCTTGGCGTGTGCGGCCAGGCTCGCCTGGCTGTTGCCCAGCAGCAACTGGAACTTGCCCATGTCGTAGAAGGCCCACGGGATGTTCATGCCCACCTCGGCCTGGTCGCGGCAGCGCTGCAGGCCGCGCCGGATGGTGGGCTCCATCAGCGTGACGGCGGAGACGTCGTCCTGGTGGACGATCTGGTACTCGAGGTAGTTTCCCAGGGGGTAGGGGTTATACGGGTCCAGGCGGAACGCACGTCCGTACAGCGCGCGGGCCTTCTCATCGTCGATGCCCTTCCACGTGCCAGCCAGGGAGGCAATGGCATCCGCGTCACCGTCCGTCTGTTGGACGGCGGCCTCGAGGTATTCCTGCCCCTGCCTGTACTCCGCACCGTCGGGTTCGTCGCGGTGGCTCTTGCACAGGGCGATGCCCAGGTCCCGGAGGACGGCCGGGCAGCCGGAGTCTACGTAGGGGGTGAGCACGCCTATGCATTTCTGCCAGTCCCCCACCGTTATGGCCAGCTTTCCGATACGGTCGGCCAGGTCGGCGTTCTCGGGGTCATACTCCAGGACGGTCTCCAGCATCGCCATCTCGCGTCGGATCTCTTCGTCGGACATGTATGCCCCGTAGCTGGCCGCATACTCCTCCAGGCCGCTTCGGATCCGCTCAAAGGCGTTGTCGGCGTCCTCGAGGGTGGCCGCCACGGCTGCCAGCTCGCGCTGCCACTTCCGGGGGATGGGGAAGGCGCTCTTGTAGGTGCGATCGTGGCTGAAGACCGCCCAGATGTGCTCCAGCATCGTGCGGACCTGGATTTCGGCCTTCAGCGCCTGCGAGGCGGAGGGCATCAGGCGCTCCGGAACTTCTACGTCCACCTCGGCGTCGGGGAACACGCCGGCTCTCCACTGCACGATGTAATGGATGGAACGATACCCGAACTCCGCCGGCCTGTGGCGCTGGGCCACGTCGACGCTGTTCTCCCAGTCGATGGCGAAGTGCGACTCGATGAACTCGCACACATCGGCCAGCTCAGATTTGCTGGGGGCGATGACGCGGCCGCCGCACAGGTCGGTCATCTCACGGAGGGGGTCGTCGTACTCCTGACGCTTG
>JASFTU010000116.1:0-6452 GCA_050050635.1 Candidatus Brocadiaceae bacterium | reverse complement strand
CACGATGAAGAAGGTTTTCGAGAGTCCTCGTGCCGGTGGCAACGTAAGACGGGCGGTACAGATGGTCGACTCGGTTGTGGAGTCGGCTCTCAAGAGCGAGGATCCCCTGAACGACATCACGGCGCTGATCGCGCACGATTACTACACCTACACCCACTCGGTGAACGTGTGTGTGTTCCTGGTGGCGACCAGCAGGGAATTGCTCGGCGTGACCAGCCCCAGCGCCCTCAAGCGCGTGGGCCGAGGAGCGATACTCCACGACATCGGCAAGAGCCAGATACCCGTCGAGATCATCAACAAGAAGGGGAAGCTGGATGCCGACGAGTGGGAGCAGATGAAACAACACCCCGAGCTGGGGTTGGAGATCGCGGGCAGGTACATCTCCCTGTCCGGCGTGGCGGCGGACGTCATCCGCCACCACCACGAGCACTTCGACGGGAGCGGGTACCCCGATGGACTTGAGGGGACGCGGATCCGGCCGGTCGTGCAGCTCTCAACCGTTGTTGACGTCTACGACGCGGTGACCACCAGGCGCTCCTACGCCGAGGCGTCGGCCCCCTACAGCGCGCTGAAGATGATGGTCGAGGAGATGCAGGGGCACTTCTCTCTGCCTGTGCTGCGGGCGTTCATCCGGTTCCTCGGACCCGAGGAGTACTCGCGGGATGCGCGGGTGCACCGGCCTGCATCCGTGGCGTAGGGTCAGTCGCGACGCCGCCAGAGCCGCCGCGATCACTGCACCAGTTGCACCTTGCAGATGTTCGGGCTGCCCGGCCCGTTGCCTCCGAGCACGTCGTGCAGGCTTTCGATCTCGGCGATGCGGCAGCTGATATAGGGGTCGTTCCCCACCAGTTTGCATCCGGTTATGGTGGCCCTGAGGAACCCGGTGCAGAGGAACGTGCCGTTTGAGCCCTCTCCGATGGCGTCGTCGTAGAGGATCATCACGAAGGTTTCACCGATGGCGCCATTCATGGGTTTGTCGAGGGTAGCGCGGAAGCCGGACGTGCCCGGCACCCAGATGTTGCCCGTGTCCGGGTCGACTCGCCACGGGGCGTCGTATCCGTTGGCGATCCACTCCTTGAGTTCGTCCGACCCGAGGTCACCCCCGTCCAGGTTCAGCAGGCCCCAGCACCCCGGCACGACTGTGTCCTGGCCCAGGCCGTCGTCGTAGCCGTCGGAATCGGCGGGATAGAACACCATCTCCAGGCCGATCCCCGGCACGCGGCTCCGCGGTACCGCGAACGGCCGGAGCCCCTTGGTGATGCCCCAGATGTTGAAGGTGATCTGCGTTACGGCACTCGCGTTCACCTCGCAGGCGTTGATGCCCATCAGGGGGCCGAAGAAAAGGGGTAGCTGACCGCCGGGAGCGTCGTCGTTGCGGAACGACGTAGCCTGGACGGCCGTAGCGGGGGTCCCGGTATCGACTTCCACGAAGTCGCCCTGGGTGTCCAGGATGCCGAATGCGACGGTGAAGCCGGCGGCGGACCAGTTTGCTTCACAAAGACGGTCCGCCTCGGCAAGTGCCGCCTCTCGCGCGGCTGCCTCATCCTCGCCCGCAAGGCGCTGGTTGAAGAGAACGTGCGCGGCGGCCAGCGCCGCAGAATCTGCCGCGTTCTGCAGACGGGACCGCGAGAACACGATCTGGCCGACATCTACCGTCAGGGCCAGCAGCAGTCCCAGGATGATCACCACCACCGGTGCCAGAATGACTATCTGGCCATCGCGCGTGCCGTCCGGTTCGATACGTGTCATCTCCTCGCTCCTTTGCTGCCTGTGGCACAAGCACACAGTCTTCCTCTGCGTGCTCCCGGCGCAAGACCTGTGCCAGTCGGCCCCTCGAGTTCCCGCCACGGCCGGAACGGCTGCAGGGGCTCCCAGGGCGGCCAGATGCGCTCTCAGCCCGCCCCATCCGTCTGACACTGCGGGTGGTCCGCCCGTGAGTGTCCCGCCAGCGCGGTGTCTCAATTTGAGAACACCCCGGGTGTCGGCCGGTCGAGGCCCGGCCCGAGGTTGGCAGACACCGTCCGGGACGCTACAATCGCACGCGGTGGGGGCGTTGGAGCCCCCGACGATCGGTCCGTTGCCCGAGATAGGGGAGGAGAGAGCATGTTCCGTGCGAAGCAGTTGTCAGTGAACTTGCCGAACGAGCGGGGCCAGCTCGCCAGGCTCAGCCGGTGCATGGCGGACGCGGGCGTGAACATCATGGCGATCTCGGTGCACGACTGCGCGGAGGCAGGAACGGTCCGGCTGGTGGTTGACGATGCGGCGGGGGCCGCCGCTGCCCTCGGTGAGGCCGGGATGGCGTTTATCGAGACGGACGTGGTGGTGGCCGAGTGCCCCGACCGTGTCGGCGTGCTTGCTGACGTTGCCGGGAAGCTGGCGGAGAAAGATGTCAACATCCAGTTCGTCTACGGCAGCACGGGCGAGAGCGAGGGGCCGACCTACGTTGTGTTCGGATGCACTGACCTGGCGGCCGCGGAGGAAGTCCTGTCGGCATTCTGAGGCGTCGGTTCTTCAGCACATGCCGGGGGTTGAGCCGCGCAGTCAGCCAGGGGTCCGGGCCGACAGCAGCGGGTTGAGCTCGGTGCTCGTCGGGCCGCAGTTGCAGACGAAGTCCTCCGGGCACATGCCGATCTTCTCGCCCAGGGCGTCCCACATGCGTGGCGTCCCATGGCAGATGGAAACCCGGGTCTGCGGGCTGATGCGCTGCACCTCGTCGATGCAGAACGCGTAGACCTCTCGCCGGACTTCGAAGGGGAAGGGCGCTTTGCGGTGACCGCGCATCTGTTCGTCGGCGGACCGCGCGGCTCCGTAGCAGGATGGGTCCAGCAGCTCCTCGGGCACTATCAGGGGCAGGTCCTCGAAGTCGAACCACCCCAGCATCTCCAGCGTTACCAGGTCCGGCTCCGTGTGCGCAAAGAGCATCTCGAGCATTTCGCGGTACTCATCTCGCCATCCCTTCACCGGCACTATGGGGCTGAGGCGTGCCCGCACGTGATAGCCGGCCTCGTGGCAGCGGGCCATCGCTTCGATGCGCTCCGCCATGCTGGCCGTCCAACGGTCCACTTCGCGGCTGACGGTTGCGCTGGAAAGGCTCCAGCTGACGATGGTGTGGCCGCCGTGCCTCAGGCCCAGCAGGAAGTCCGTGTCATTGCTCTTGGTGAAGAGCATCAGGTAGCGCCCGTCCCGCTCGGCGAAGTAGCGCACCATGGGCGCGACGGCGCCGTACTCCGGCTCGAAGGGCGGCAGGTCGGTCATGTTGGAGTACTTCCAGAGCTCCTGGTCGGGATATTCGGCGAACAGCTCCGGTAGCCGGGACATGAAACGCTCGACGTCGAGGGTCACGTGGACCGTCCGGCCGAACCCGCAGTAAGCGCAGCGGAACGGGCACCCGAACACGGGGTTGAGTTCCATGGCGTCCTGGCAGTGTATGCCCTGGGTGGCCAGCTTCGAGCGACCCGGCCGGAAGTGGTAGTAGCGATCGTTCTGCGCCAGTGCGTCATCCCACGCATCGAACACGAACACCGCGTCGTCGCCGAAGTCGTCCTTGCCGTGCCGCCGTTTGCTCCGTCGCTCAATACGGTCCCGCGCTTCCTCGTCCAGCTCCCGTACTTCGTCGCAGCGCACGTGCGGCCGCATGCGCTCGCAACGTTCGCGACAGTTCGTCAGCTCGTGCACCCGTGGGTCGACGTAGATCGTCCTGGCGGGCATCTCTCGCATCTCAGACGGCCTCCTGCGAACCGGGAGGAGGGAAACCTCGGGACGCGTCGTCCAGGACGAGTACCCAGCCGTGAGACGCCTCGGGCGTGACGAAGTGCGAAATGCCCCGGGCGGGCACCTTCTGACGTACCCGTTCGGCCTCCCCCGTGCGAGGGTCGAACCACCAGGCCACCAGTTCGTCGCCCTCCAGCCGCCCGACATGGACATCGGTCCCGGACGACGACGCGGGAACGTAAACCATGGCGTAGCTGCCCTCGCCGCAGCGGGTCGCCCGCACGTGCGTCAGCCCCTCGCCGGGCTCCGATGCAAGCAACCCCTGGTCGGGGATGCGCATGCGTGCCGGGCGTGACTCCATCAGCGCGCGCAGATGCTGCATCTGGCCCGCGCCGGGATAGTCCATCGCCTCCCACCAGGGGGTGTCGGCATCCAGCAGAGGGCTGACGACCGGATTGGTTGGCTCGATCTCCGGAGACCACATCATCCACATCTCGTTCGCGCCGTACGTATGGCCACACGCACCGGCAAAGACCGACCAGTAGGCGAAGCGACGCACGTCATGCTCGTCCAGCTTCTCCGCTCCCCGCTCGAGCCCCTCGGGGATGCGTTCGTAGGCGGGCTCGCCGTTGATGACGGGCTTGATGGGTTCGCGGCAGTATTCGCGGGCGATCATCTGATGGGGCTTGCTGTGGCGGGAATGCCCGGACTGCACCATGCCGAAGCTCAGCCAGGGCTCGGCCTGGAAGTGCTCCCCGGAGCTGTGCCCGCCGCGCGGATGGAAGGTCATGAGGGTGCGGCCATAGTCCTCCCGCCCGGACGTGCCGACGGCGATGCCTCGGGCCAGGGCGCGCCAGACGTCCTCGTAGCCCTCCGGTACCCGGTCGCCGCCCAGGATCCAGATGACGTTCCGCCTGTCCCCGTAGCGATCGCCCAGAAAGCGGCCGTAGGTTTCCGCCTTAGGCGCGTCGAAGATGCGATGTTCCTCGAACAGCGGGTGCTCCTCGTCCACGACCCATGATCCCCACGTCGGCAGCAGGCCCATGAAGATGCCCGCCTCTGCAGCCCTGTCCACCACGTAGTCCACGTGCTGGAAGTAGGCCTCGTTGGGTCGGGCGGGATCCAGATCGTGGAGCGGCAGGTCGCCGTTCGCGTTGGGGGCGGTCAGTCCGTCCATCTCGGAGAGGATGACGGCCTGGCAGACGGTGAATCGCTTCGCGGCCCGGTTCGCGAGGTAGCGATCCACTTCCGCGCGCCCCAACCGGTGGAACAGCTCCCATACGGTGTCCCCCAGGTAGAAGAACGGCGTCCCGTCCCGGTGAACAAGGAAACGACGGTTGTCGGACACCCGCAAGGGTCCGTGTTCCAGGTTCACAGAGGGAGGGATAGAGAAACTCGACATATTGGCTCTCCTTCTGGAGATGGTTCACGGGACGTGAAGCGGCGCCGTCCGTAGAAGTTAGCCGCCGGCGGCCCGACGCGCAACGGTCCGGCTATTGCTCCTCAGGGGGGCGGCGGTTGCAAACGGCCGAGTTGCGCGTAACATTGTGAATCACTCTGCCTCCAGAGAAGAGAGGGCTCACGTGAGGATACTCATTATCGGCGGTACCGGGCTGATCAGCACCCCCATAACCCGCTTCCTGGTGGAGCGTGGCGAGGACGTCACGCTCTACAACCGGGGCAAGACGCCGCCGCGGATCCCGCAGAACGTTGCCCGGATCCGCGGCGACAGAAAGGACTACGAAGCGTTCGAGAAGCAGATGCAGGATGCCCGCCCGTTCGACTGCGTCATCGACATGGTGTGCTTCGACCCTCCCGACGCCGAGAGCGTGGTGCGGGCCTTCACGGGACGCACCGGCCAGGTTATCTTCTGCAGCACGGTGGACGTCTACAACAAGCCGGCCGACACGTATCCCGTCAGCGAGGAGCAGTCCCGCGGCGGAGTCACCGCCTACGGTAAGAACAAGGCCAGGTGCGAGAAGACACTGCTGGAAGCCCATGAACGTGGTGACTTCAACGTGACCATCATCCGGCCCGCCTACACCTACGGCGAGGGCGGCAGCATCGTGCACACCTTCGGGTGGGGCACCGCTTACCTGGACCGCATCAGCAAGGGGAAGCCCATCGTCGTGCACGGGGACGGCAGCTCCATGTGGGTGGCCTGCCACGTGGAGGACGTTGCGCGGGCGTTCGTCAGTGCGCTGGGCAACGAGCGTGCCTTCGGCCAAGCCTACCACGTTACCGGTGAGGAGTGGATGACGTGGAACCGCTACCACCAGGGCGTTGCGGAGGCACTGGGCGCACCCGAGCCGGAGCTGGTGCACATACCCACCGACCTGCTGGGGCGGGTGGCTCCGGACAGGGCTGGGGTCTGCGTGGGGAACTTCCGTTTCAACAACATCTTCGACAATGCCAAGGCCAGGGAGGACCTGGACTTCCGGTACACCATTCCCTGGGTTGAGGGCGTGAAGCGCACAGTGCGATGGCTGGACGAACACGATGGCATCGAGAACAGCGACGAGGACCCGTTCGACGACCGCTTGATCGCCGCCTGGCGGCGGCTGGGAGAACGGATGCGCGCCGACATGGTCGGCGGATCCGATGGATGACCTGCCCGAAGTAGCTGAGCCGGAGGGAATGCAATGGCTTCTGACGACAGCGCGCGCGAAGTGGAGCAGTGGGAGTGCTACGAACTCGCCCTGGACGGACCCTCCCGGGGGAACCCGTTCCTGGACGTCGAA
>JASFTU010000115.1:0-6453 GCA_050050635.1 Candidatus Brocadiaceae bacterium | reverse complement strand
GAGGGATAGTGCCGGCAGTACCTTCGGGTTTGAGCGGCCTCGGCCCGGTTCCTCTGTTGCCTTGAGCTGCCTATGGGTGGGTTCCTGGATTTCATCTTCTTCCGCGGCAAGAAGCGCTACGGGGGCTACGAGCTCATCGAAGAAGTGGCGCGCGGAGGGATGAGTCGCATCTGGAAGGCCCGCCACCCCGAGACGGGCGCGATCTGCGCCCTGAAGATCCTGACCCCCGAGTCCGTCGACACACAGGACCGATTCCGGAAGCTGTTCGAGGCCGAAGAGGGGCAGATCGCCCTCAGGCTCGACCACCCCAACGTGATTGATACCTTCGACTACGGGCGGGGGCGGGAAGGCGAGTACTACATCGCCATGGAGTTCGTGGACGGGCCCAACCTGGAAACCATGATCGTGGTCGAGTCGCCGGCCGTCCGGGAGAGCCGGTTTGAACTCCTGATGCAGACGGGGTCCGGCCTGGAGTACATCCACCGGGAGGGACTGATCCACCGGGACTTCTGCCCGAAGAACGTACTGGTGGCGAAGGACGGCACGCCGAAGATAATCGATTTCGGGCTGACCATACCGGCCAGTGCCCGGCACAGGGCCCTCGTGACGCGTGCAGGCACGGCCAGCTACATGGCGCCGGAGCAGATCAGAAACCAGCAGGTGGATGCGCGCACCGACGTTTACGCCTTCGGCGTCTCGGTGTTTGAGATACTCACCTTCCGGCGGCCTTTTCCCCGCTCCGCCGACCGGACTCGCCGCATGCAGACGCATCTGAACGTGCGTCCGAGGCCCTTGCGACAGCTCGAACCGGAGCTTCCCGTGGAGCTGGAGGACGTCATTAAGAAATGCATTGCAAAAGACCGAGATATGCGCTATAAGTCTATGCGGGAAGTTATGAGGGATCTGGAGGACGCCATCGAGATCGCCGTTTCTCGGTCTCCAGGCCGCGGCGATCCGGAGTGCAAGTAGGTGCCGGGAGCCTGTTTTTCCCAGAGGGATCGTCTATGAATCCCCTCCTTCGTGTCGAAGTCGGCAGGCAGGCTAATTTCGAGTACGAAGTGCCCCCGGTGGAAGAAACCGAGCAGGTCTGGCTCGGCCGTGGTGCGTTCTGCCAGATCCGTATCTCCGATCCCCAGCTCTCCCGCAGACACTGCGAGTTCACCTACCAGGACGGGCGTCTCTACGTGGAGGACCTCGACAGCAAGAACGGCACGCGGGTCAACGACGAACTGATCGAGGAGAAGACCGAGCTGGAGGACCGCGACACCGTCACCGTGGGCAGCAGCGTGCTGAGAGTCGTCTTCCCTCAGGAGGAGAGGGCCGCCCGTCCCGGGCTGGCCGAGCTGGGCACCAGTGAGGAGGAACAGGAGGCCTACGAGGAGGTGGCCGCCCTCGGGGGGCAGGAGCTGGGTGGCTACGTGCTGGAGAAGATCGTCTTCGATGGCAGGAGTTCAGTGGTCTTCCGGGCGCACGATGCCGAGACCGAAGAACCCGCTGCCGTGAAGGTCCTGAAGCCGCTCAGCAGCGTTACCATCGAGGACAAGAACCGCTTCGTTCGCGGTGCCAAGCACAGCGCCACCCTCCGGCATCCGAACATCGTGCGCGTCTACAAGGGCGGCCGGGTCAACAGCTGGTTCTTCGTCGCGATGGAGTTCGTGCGCGGCAAGAGCCTCAAAGAGGCGGTGGAGGCCAAGGGGGGCCCGCTGAAAATCGCGACCGCGACCAGGATCGTCCGCCAGGTGCTCGACGCACTGCAGCACGCATACGAGAACGATATCGTCTTCCGCGCGGTCCGGCCCGACAACGTCATCGTATGTGAGGGCCTGCAGGTCAAGCTCACGGATTTCGACCTGGTCAAGCCCCTGACCGGAAGGCAGGAGGCCCAGGTCACCAGAGTGATGGACGGCAGCATCGAGGTGGACCCGCAGTATGCCGCGCCGGAACTGATCGCCTACCCGGTCGTTGCCGATCAGAAGGCCGACATATTCGGTGCGGGGGCGTTGCTCTACTACATGCTGTGCGCACGCCCGCCCTTCGGCAAACACCTGCCGGCCGACAAGCTGTCCAGCGCGTTCGACAGGGCCGTGCCGGACCTCCAATCCATCAATCCGGACGTGCCGCAGAGCATCTGCGACGTGGTGGCACGGGCCATGTCCGACTACGAGCGGTACAACACCCCCCGCGAGATGCTGGAAGCGCTCGAGCAGACGGGCTCGGACAGCGGCGCGTGAGGCGGGACCCACACCTCGGTCACTCCATCGTCCATGAAGGCCCGACTCCAAATCGCTGAGGGTCCGCAGAGCGGCCGGAGCTGCGAGCTCGGGGGGAAGGAGTCGTTCACGATCGGTCGAGTGGCCAGCAATGACCTGACGCTGCGGGACAGGGGTGTCAGCCGTCGCCACTGCCGGATCGATTTCGACGGCGAGCGTTTCTGGCTGTTGGACTGCGACAGCAGCAACGGGACCTACTTGAACGGCCGTGAGGTCAGCAACTCCCTCCTCTACGACGGCGATGTCATCCGACTGGGCGAGGCCCGGCTGGTCTTCAGCCTGACTCCCTCCGAGCCGGCCGGTCAGGCCCCGTCGGACCGCCCTTCTTGAGTCTTCGTCTGGTCGGGTTATAATCACTTGCCCGGCGACGATCCCTCCACACCGCACCAAGGAGCGGCGAATGCCCGTTCGCACCAGAGCCCTGAGAATCTACGGCAAGCGCGACCTCCGGCTGGAGGAGTTTGACCTGCCCGATCTCGCTGATGACGAGATCCTGGCGGAGGTGATCACCAACAGCATCTGCATGTCCTCCCACAAGGCCGCCCAGCAGGGCCCCGACCACAAGCGTGTTCCGGACGACGTGGCCCGCAGCCCCACCATCCTGGGCCACGAGTTCGCGGGCCGGCTGCTGCAGGTGGGGTGCCGGTGGGAGGACAGCTACCGGCCGGGCCAGATGTTCGCGATCCAGCCCGCCCTGATGTATGAGGGCTCCACCGACGCCCCGGGCTACTCCTACCGCTACGTCGGGGGGAACGCCACGCGGGTAGTCCTGCCCCGGGAGGTGATGCTGATGGACTGCCTGCTGCCCTACGCCGGGGATGCCTTCTTCAAGGCCTCCCTGGCGGAGCCGATGTCCTGCGTGGTGGGGGCCTTCCGCGCGCAGTATCACTGGCAGCCCGGCGCGTACGACCACGAGATGGGCATCCGGCAGGGGGGCAACTGCGCCCTGCTCGCCGCCGCAGGTCCCATGGGGCTGGCGGCGATCGACTTCGCGCTGCACGGGCCCCGGAAGCCCGGACTGCTGCTGGTCACGGACATAGATCCGGACCGGCTCGCGCGGGCGGAGAAGCTCTTCCCGCCGGAGGAAGCCGCCAGCAACGGAGTGAGGCTTCTGTACGTCAACCCGCGTCAGCTCGGGGGAGGACCGGATGCGACGGTGCGGCGTGTGCGCGAACTGACCGAAGGGGCGATGATGGATGACGTCTTCGTCTTCTTCCCGGGGGAGGCGCTGGTCGAACAGGCGGACGCGATGCTCGGCCGAAACGGGTGTCTGAACTTCTTCGCGGGTCCGCCGGACAAGGACTTCAGCGCCAGGCTCAACTTCTACGATGTCCACTACGAGGAACACCACATCGTCGGGACCAGCGGCGGCAACACGAGGGACATGCGGATCTCGCTGGAGCTGATGAGCGAAGGGAAGCTCAACCCCGCCGGGATGGTGACCCACGTGGGCGGGCTGGATTCGGCGGGCGAGACGATCCTGGAACTGCCGGACATACCCGGCGGCAAGAAGCTCATCTACACGCACGTGCGCATGCCGTTGACCCCCATCGGCGAGTTCAGCCGGCGGGCCGAGACCGCCGAGGGTCCGCTGCGCGAGGCATTCGCCGAGCTGGGCCGCCTGGTCGAGCACGGGGACGGGCTCTGGAACGCCCGGGCGGAGCAGTTCCTCCTGAGCTGTGACGAACTGAAGTTCCCGCACGACTGATGGCCGAGCCGGACACCATACTGGCTGTCTCTACGCCGACGGGCTATTCACTTCGCGCGATCGTCCGACTGAGTGGCCCCGCTTCGATCGCCTGCGCCCGGCGCCGGTTCCGCTCTCACGAGCCCGGTGCGAGGTGGGAGGAGACGTTCCGCGCCACCGAAGGCTCCTTCCGCCTGCTGGGGGAGGATGTGACCGTGCCCGCCTCCCTCTACGTCATGCGCGCGCCGCACTCCTACACGCGGGAGGACGTGGTCGAGGCGCATGTGCCGGGCTCTCCGGCCCTGCTGGACCTGGTGCTGGACGATCTGCTGAGCCACGGTCCCGGGCATCTGCGGCTGGCCGGCCCCGGGGAGTTCACCCGTCGCGCGCTGATGAACGGGAGGATCGACCTGGCCCAGGCGGAGGCCGTGCTATCGATCATCCACGCCCGCAACGAGGCCGAGC
This sequence comes from Candidatus Brocadiaceae bacterium, assembly GCA_050050635.1. GTDB lineage: Bacteria > Planctomycetota > Brocadiia > SM23-32 > SM23-32 > JASFTU01. The sequence continues at coordinate 2,031 of JASFTU010000115.1, read as the reverse complement.
TGGTGGCCGCCGCGGCGAAGCTGAAGGGAAGCGTCAGCCGCCGGTGTGCTGACCTCCAGGGGCGCGTGGCCGAGCTGCGCACTCAACTGGAGGCCGCCCTCGACTTCGCCCCCCATGGCATCGAGTTGATCGGTGAGGGCGAGTTCCTCCAGCAGTGCCGCTCCCTGCGGCAAACCATGGAACAGGAGGCCGGCCGGGACCGCGACGATGTCGCCACAGAGGGAGGAATCCGGGTGGCCATCTGTGGCCCGCCCAACGCCGGGAAGTCCAGCCTGTTGAACCGTCTGGCGAACGAGGAGATGTCCATCGTACACCCGACAGCCGGTACCACGCGGGACGCGGTGGGTGCCGAGGTCGAAGTGGACGGCATCCGTTTCCGCATCAGTGACACCGCTGGGCTGACCTCCGGCGCGGCGGGAGTGGACGCGGACGCCGTGGAGAAGGCACGGGCGCTGGCGCGCGGCTGTCACCTGCTGCTGCTTGTGCTGGATGGTTCCGAGCCGCTGCCCGAGGGGGCGCTGGAGATCGCGCGGGCCGTGTCCCCGTCTCGTGTCGTCTGTGCTTTGGCCAAGTGCGACCTGCCGCAGGTCCTGGACGAGGATCAAGTGCCCACGGATGAGATCGCGGCCGAGACGGTCCACACGTCGGCCGTGACGGGGGAGGGCCTGGAGCGACTGCGCGACGCCCTGTGGCGGACGGTGGCGGAGGGGCGGCTGGACGCCTCCGCGGCCGACTGTCTGTTCAATGCGCGGCAACGAGAGGCCCTGCGCAAAGCGGTTGCCGAACTCGAGCAGGCGGAGCGGGCGGTCGAGCGGGGAATGGGCTACGAATTCGCGGCGTTCAACCTGCGCGAGGCGGGCGCAGCCCTGGGACGGGTCACCGGTGAGGTGACCGAGCAGGACGTGCTGGACCGGATCTTCAGCCGTTTCTGCATCGGCAAGTAGCGCGTTTGCCGGCGCGCCCTGCACGCCCCGAGTGCGATGACTTACGGGAACAGGTCAGCAAACCATCGACGGGCGAGGCCAGGAAGGCCCCCCGCCCATCACTCGTCGTCGAAGGTCGGTGTGCAGCCCGTTAGCTGAGATATCCGCTCCAGACCTCGTCTGAGTGCGCCCCCGAAGGGCTCGAGCCATTCGGGCACACCATCAGGAACTACAGATAGCCAGGCTGTGTCCGAGCCATCTGCACCACCGTGTTGCGTTTGCAGGTCTCCTGTCTCGCGCCAGCGCATCAGTATCTCGTCTTTCGTCAAGACCCAGCAATGCGCATCGAATGGTGATATACCCAGGCAGATGGCAAAGCCGTAATGTTGGTCGCGCAAGTGCTGGAACTTGTAGCTTCCGTTCTTCCATAGAGTGCTGAACTTGATCTCTGCACGCTTGCCCTCGATGCAGCGGTCAGCTTCTGAGTCGCCAGAACGGACAACGTTGAAGCCTCTCGCCGCGAGCCACCCGGCCACAAGCTGTTCTCCTATGGCTCCGCGCTGCCGGGAAGGTCGTGTCTTTATCCAGGCCACGGGGCCCGCCCCAGGACTCGTTAGCGCTGGTGTACTCCGTCTCCACTGCGCCGGGAATCCCAGCGGGAATCCTGATTGAGGGTCATTCATCTCGGTCGCGGAACTCTCGCGTCTACTCAGAAGAGGGCGGACCGAGGAAGATGCTCTACGTCTGGCTCGCAGCCGTGGAAGGTGGGCCGGGCGAACCGGAGCCTCCTGGCCATGACCTCCATGGCATCCGAACTGGAGTCGATGAGCACGGCAGAACGCCCGTTCCTGACCGCCGCTTCGCCGGTGGTTCCGCTCCCCGCGAAGAAGTCAAGCACGGTGTCGCCCACGTTCGAGTGCACTTTGATGATTCTCTCCATGATTCCCAGTGGCTTCTGCGTGGGGTACCCTGTCCTCTCTCGACTGTTGGTGGGAACTATGGTGTGCCACCAAACGTCGGTTGGTGTCTTGCCTCGAGCCGCTTTTTCCTCGGTCACCAGGCCCGGCGCCATGTAGGGAATCCGGTCCATCTGGTCGAAGTTGAAAGT
>JASFTU010000114.1:0-6476 GCA_050050635.1 Candidatus Brocadiaceae bacterium | reverse complement strand
TGCGCAGGCCTTGCCCCTCCTCTGCCGGCTGGAGGGCAGCACGCAGGTACGCTGCAGCGCCGGCCCGCCCCTCCAGCACCAGCACCCGCACGTCTCTCACGGCAGAGAACGCCAGGTAGTGGGCGTCGTCCGCGGGGAACTCGTCGCCGGGGCGAAGACGCACGGCCAGCGCATGGCTCCCGGCCTCCCTCACGCGGACGGGGAGCGGGACCTCACGCCGCTCCCCGGGGGGCACCTGCGGGTGCCGCACGGGCGCCAGAGCAGATCCGTCCAGCGACACCTCCAGTCGGCCGGCGGTCAGCGCGGAGCCCGAGTCGTTGTCAACGACGACCCGGAAGACGGCCCGGTCCCCCGGGTAGACGAACCGGGCGGGAGGAGTCAGGTCGCTGAGCCCCGCATTGGCCGCCACCGGGGCACCCACGTCCACCAGCGTGACCGGCCCGTAGTCCAGCAGGGCCTCCAGTCCCGCCCCCGCCCCGCTTGCCAGCCGCTGGCGACCCCAGTCAACGGTCCGCAGGTCGCTGACCACGTAGAAGCGCGGCTCGTCGGCTCCGCGTTCCGTTGCCGCGGCTCCGAGCGCAGGAAAGCTCTCTTCGGGTCGGAGCGGCAGGGCTGAGGTCGAAAGACCGTCCAGCGCCGTCGCCAGTGCGGCAGAGCCTACGGGACCGGCGGACGCGTCGAAGAATGGTTGGCCGTCCGCAGCAACGAAGGCCGTCAGGCGCCCTCCCTCCCCGGAGAGCGTCCGGCCGACTTCGCGCGCGAAGCCCCTGGCTCGGCCGAACGCGCTCCCGGCGTCGCCGAAGTGCTCCATGCTGGGGGAATCGTCCAGAAGGACGAAGACGTGCTCCGTGCCCCGGCGGCCCGCCCCGAGCCCCGCCAACGCGCCGCCGATCAGCGGCCGGCTGAACACCGCCACCAGCAGGAGAATGGCCGCGACCCGCAGCGCCAGGAGGAGCAGGTTTCGCCAGCGGATGCTGCGCCGGGCCCGCCGCTCCGCGCGCAGAAGGTGCTCCATGGCCGCCCACTCGACCCGACGGAAACGACGTCGGAAGAGCAGGTGGATAAGCACGGGGATGAAGGCGGCCGGAAGCGCGTAGAGGAAGCCGGGCGCGGCGAACTCAATCATGGCCCCCTCCTTCCCGGACCTCCTCCATGACCGCGTCCAGCCGCGGCCCCACGCGGTCCCACCCGAAACGCCGCACATGCTCGGCCAGCCCCGCATCGCGCGCCTGCTGAGGGGCTTCCGTCAACTCGACGAGGCGCGCCTTCAGCTCCTCCGGACCCTCGTACAGGCAGCGCGCGTGGACGTCATCCGGCAGGATCTCCGGGTAGCTCAACCGATTCGGCAGAAGGGGAAGACAACCCGCGTAGACCGCCTCCACCACCGATATTCCGAAGAACTCCTGCAGCGCCGTCGACACCACCACGTCGCCCTCCAGGAGCGTCCGCGCATAGTCCGTCCGGGATTCGAGATACCCGTTGACCTTCAGTCGCGGTTCGAGCTGATCCAGCGCCTCCCGGAACGCTTCCGGCACCTCCCGGAAGCTCTCCCCCAGCACGGCGAGGTCAAACTCGCGATCCTCCTCGTGCAGTTGGAGCACGACGTCAAAGAACGTGTCGGCCCCCTTGTCGTACTCCCACCGGTGGTTCCACACGATCGTGAGCGGGCCGTTGCGCGGCGCCGCGCGAGGGCGCTCCCGATCGAACAGCTCCAGGTCCACCGCCACGGGAACGACCCGCGAGCGGGCGCGTATGCGCTCGGAAACGGAGGCCGGCACGAAGTCGGGCATTTTGCCCAGGAGCCGTTCGACGCCGCTCAGGAAGTCCTCCAGGTGGTAGCGCGAGTTGAACAGCACCCGGTCGGCCGCCAGACAGCTCGTCACGTTGGTGAAACCGAACTGGTAATCGCGCTCCTCCTCGGCGGGCAGCGGGTAGGTGACCTGGTTCTCGTGGAAGTAGGCCACCGCGGGAACCCCGCGCAGCGCGTCCCGGGCCAGCGCTCGCAGGCACGCCAGGTCGAGATAGTCGCTCGCGAACAGGACGTCGAATGCGCCCTCACGCGCCCTCACCCCGTCGCTCATGGTCACCGACGCGCCCCTCATGCGCCATTTCCACTTCCGTGCGGGCATGGTCAGCAGCTCCACCCGGTGGCGGCTCGCCCCGCGGTAGCCGTCCAGGAATGCACGGTGGGAGCCGCCATAATAGGGCTCAAGAGCCAGGACGCGAAGAGGCATTGGCCGTCCTTCCGTTGGGAGCCGAACCCGGACCGGCCCGCCGGGACCGGCCGCATTTTAGGTACGGGCTCAACATGCCGCAAGTACTGCCGGGCGCCCGGGCCACCAGCAGGCCCCGCACAGGCCGGGGGACACGAATGCGCTGTAGGGGCAGGCCCCCGTGCCTGCCCGCCGGACGCCGGCCGCTGTTTGACCGGTCCGGCCGGGCTCGGCTATGATCCATCGGCCCGGCGGCCGGGCTTTCGACCACTTCCGGTGAGACGGAGGGAGCGCCCTGCAGAGCGTGGACTACAACGAGGAGCTGTACCGGCGGTACTCGCGCGGCCGCCGCCACTCGCCGGAGACACGGCGCCTGTGGATGGACGTGGTGGCGAAGTACCTGCCGCTCCCGGAGTGCTCCGTGGTGCTGGACCTCGGCTCGGGCACCGGGCGCTTCGCGGTCCCGATGGCGGAGCGGTTCGGGGCGCGGGTGGTCGGCGTCGAACCCGCCGAGAACATGAGGTCCGTGGCTCATCAGGAGAGCGCACATGCGCTGGTGACCTACGTGGCCGGCAGCGCGGAGAACATCCCGCTGCCCGACGGCGCATGCGACTTCGCTTTCCTTTCCATGGTGATCCACCACGTGGAGGACCTGAACCGCTGCTGCCGGGAGCTGTACCGCGTGCTGAGGCCCGGCGGGAGGCTGCTGATACGGAATTGCTTCAGCGGCCGCTTGCGCAACATCCCCTTCTACGAGTTCTTCCCCGCGGCCAGAGTGGCCGATGATGAGCGTCTGCCGCGCCTGAAGACAATAGAGCAAACCTTCGCGGACGCCGGCTTCAGGAAGGTGGCCCTCGAGACGGTGCGCCAGACCATCGACTCCAGCCTGCGGGACCACTACGAGCGACTCAAGCACCGCTCCCTCTCCACAATGGAACTGATCTCGGAGGAGGACATCCGGGCCGGCTTCGCCGCCATGGAACGAGCACTGGCGGGGTCGGAGCACGCAGGCCCGGTCACGGAGGACATCGACGTGCTCGTCTTCGAGAAGCCCCCGCAGGCCCGGTAGGGAGGGAGCATGCAGCAGAGCGATCTGCCCGCGTGGGTGCACGTCCACCCACGAGAGACCCTCACGGAACGCGGCCTGTGGGCCAGCGCGTCGCGCGGCCAGAACTTCCTGGTTCCTTCCGACGCCCTCGACCGCATCGTGGAGGAGGCACAGGTCCGGGCCGACGAGACCGTCCTGGAGATCGGAACCGGGCTGGGGAGACTGACCGTCCGACTTGCGCTCCACGCCCGCAGCGTCGTGAGCGTGGAACTGGACGGCGGCCTCTACGAGGTGGCCAGGACACGTCTGGGGGACAGGCGGAACATCGCGCTGCTCAACTGCGACTTCCTGGAATCGAAGCACCGCATCAACCCGGACGTCACGGAGTCGTGCCGGCGCGCCCTGGAAGGAGTGGAGCGCCCGCTGAAAGTCGTCAGCAACCTGCCCTACTCAATCAGCTCCCCCGCGCTCGCCAACCTGCTTGAATGGGAGCTCGAGCCCGCCCACCTGTACGTGACGCTGCAGGAGGAAGTGGGCGATCGCATCACGGCCGCGCCCGGGAGCGAGGACTACGGGCCACTCACCGTGTATGTGAACTACTGGGCGCGTTGCGAGGTGCTGTTCCCCCTGGGACGGGGGCTGTTCTGGCCGATGCCCGCCGTCTCGTCGCTGTTCCTGCATGTCCGCCGCCGACCGGAGCGGGAGCGCACCGAAAGGTATCCCCTCTTCGCCGCCACCGTTCGGAAGCTCTTCACCAGCCGCCGCAAGACGGTGGGCCGGGCGCTGCGGCTGGCTTGGGACAGGGAAACGGCTGAGAAGATACTGTCTGCAGTGGGCGTGGACCCGGAACTGCGCGTGGAGTCTCTGAGGACAGGCGATTTCGAGGCGATCGCGGCGGCCGCCCCGGGCCCGCCGGGCGACTGAACGAGGGCCTCAGATGAAGGGCCGGCCGCTGCTGTCCTCCTCCGACTCGTCCTCCACGTCCTCTTCGGCTTCGGCCGTGAACTCCTCGTCGTCCTCGACAGCCATCTCCGAGAGTTCTTCTTCCAGCGACTCCTCCGGTTGCTCCGCGAGCTCCTTGGCCTCCCGTTCCCACTCCTCGAACTCTCCCTCCTCGGCGGGTTCGGCGGCTTCGGGGGGCCCCAGCAGGCTTCGCTCGGCCTGTTCGCGGCTGCGGACCATGTTCTCGATACTCTCGATGCGGCTGACGCCCATCTGGAGCTCGGCCTTCATCTGCTGGAGGATGGCAGACATCGAGTTGTCAAAGGAAGTCAGCACGCTGCCGAGCTCGGCCTGGAAGGTGTGGGCGAGGGTGTCGCGGAACTCGTCCAGCCTGTCGAACAGGCCGGGGATGCGTCCCTCCACGTCGTCCACTCTCTGGCGGAAGGCTTCCATCTGCTGCCGGGCCTGACCCACTTTGCCGTCGAGGGAGCTGATGGCGTCTGAGAGGCTGGAGGAGCGCTCCTCGAGGCGTTCCTGGATGAGGTCGCCCTTCTGGTCCAGCTTCTTGGTCATCCGGGCATCCAGCTCCGCCGCCCGGGAGTCCAGGCGTTTCTCCATCCGGCGCTCCAGTTCATCCAGCTCGCGCCTGAGGTTCCGCATGTCGTCGGCCAGATCGCGGACCGTGTTCATAGCGCGGACGGCCACTCCCCGGCTGCGGATCAGAAGCACCTGCAAAACGACAAAGAGCACCACTACAGCCGCTACGCCCCAGAAAAGGACGAGCGCCTGCACGTCGCCGGTGCGGTGGATCTGTACCACGTAATCCCAGACGTTCATAGCCTCCTCCTGGCTCCCTGACGAGACGGGGACACACGCTGCAAGCCGTCCGATGGTAACGCAAAACGCAACGGCTCACAAGAACGCGGACGAGATGCCCCTCAGACGTCGACCTCCAGCACGTAGCGGCCGTAGAAGCGGATGGCTTCGAGGGCCCGCCTCAGCTTCTTCAGGTGTGTCAGTTCGGCCTTGGAGAGATTCTCGTGTCTGGCTTCCATCGGCGATATCTTGTCCTTCACCGCCCGCATCCGGTTCTTCAGCAGCTCCCTGAGCTGGTCCTTACGGTAGGCGGCGGCGCTCTCGACCTCTTCGGCGCGCTGGCTGGCGTTCAGCTCCCTGTTGCGGTAGAGCCGTTGTATCTCGCCCAGGGTCTCCTGCTCGATCTTGACGATGGCCGTCCCGAGCTGATCCAGCTCCACCAACCGGCCGAAGGCAGCCGAGGCGCTCCACGGCCCCTCCTTCAGAGACGGCGTCGAGCCCTGCGAGCCCGGGCCCTGCAACCGCTCCATCAGCTTCTTCGGGTCGAGCTGCAGCTGCCCGGGGCGCCCGGTCTCCTCCATGTCGGTGCTCTCGGCGACGGCCTCCAGGTTGCCGATCGGGACGTTGGTCATCTGGCCGCACGAAGGGCACTTGATGACGTTGCCGCCCTCGTAGCTCTTCCTGACCTTCAGCTTCTGGCCACACGCTTTGCAGCGCCAGCGGATGTATCCGTCGTCCTTCTGTTCTGCCACCTCTATCGCCCCCTCTGCCCGGGCATACTCGCAGCCTGCCGCAGAACATATTGTAGGGCATTACGCCGTGGATTCCAGGCCGTTTCTGAGGGCCAGGCGGGCCAGGTTCAGCGCGTGCCGGGCAGCGCGGTCCTTCACCCGCCACCGGTCGCCGCGGAGGTGGAACTCCCTGACGGCGGCCTCCTCCCCGAGGGAGAGCCCTACGTAGACCAGTCCGACGGGCTTCTCCGGAGTGCCGCCGGTGGGCCCGGCGATGCCCGTGGTGCTGAGGCCGAGGTCGGCGCCGGCGACGTGCCGCGTTCCCTTCGCCATGGCCTCCGCCACCTGAGGGCTGACCGCGCCGTGCTGCTCGATGAGTTCAGCGGGCACCTGCAACTGGCGCACCTTCGCTTCGTTGCTGTAGGCCACCACGTCGGCGAGGAAGAAGCGCGAGATCCCGGGCACGTCCACCAGCATGTCCCCGATCAGCCCCCCGGTGACCGACTCGGCCACGGCGACGGTGCGACCGGTGCGCTCCAACTCGTAGCTGACGGCCCGGGCGAGGGTGGTCTCTCCGCGACCGAAGAGCAGATCCCCGAACCGCTCCTCCAGCAGACATACGTCCCGCCGGACAAGTTCCTCGGCCGCCTCCTCGTCTGCGGCCACCGCGCGCAGGCTCACAGTGATTACACCATCGCCGACGGTGATGCCCACGGTGGGGTTTCT
>JASFTU010000113.1:0-6524 GCA_050050635.1 Candidatus Brocadiaceae bacterium | reverse complement strand
GTACACGCTCCTCACTGTGCGCGAGCTGCGGCGGCGGATGGGCCCGCAGGTCGAGCTGTTCCTGCTGCTGGGAGCGGACAGCCTCCTCGACCTGCCCAACTGGTGGCATGCCAGCGAACTGGTTGCCGAGGTGCCCGTGATCGCTTTCGATCGGCCCGGCCATCCACTGGCGGAGAGGTGGGGCGAACTGGCGGCGGAGTTCGGCGAGCAGTGGGTCGAGAGCGTGCGGCGGCTGATGGTCGGGACGCCGTTGCTGGAAATCTCGGCGACCGAGATACGCCGGCGCGTGCGGGAGGGCCGGTCCGTGCGTTACCTGGTGCCGGCGGCAGTCCGTCGTTACGTGATGGACCGGGGCCTCTACGGCCGGCGGTAGGGTCTCAGGACTCCTCCTCCTCTTCCAGCTCCAGCTCTGCTCTCCGGAGGAGTTCCTGCTTGCGCACGCGCCGGCTGGGCCGGCGCTTCTTTCTGGTGATCTGCCGGTGAGGCTGCTCAACGTCCGTGTCCCGAGGGACCTGCGGTGTCTCCACTGTCTCGACGATCCGGGCGTAGCTGTCGTAGCGCGCCTCCGGTAGCTCTCCCCGCTCCAGGGCGGCCTTGACGGCGCAGTCCGGTTCGTGCGTGTGCAGGCAGTCGGGAAGCTGGCAATCGGCGGACAGCTCCCAGATCCGCGGGAAGAACTGCTGGACCTCGCCTTTCTCGATCTCCCACAGCGTGAACTCGCGGATGCCCGGCGTGTCCACCACGTAGCCGCCGATGTCGAGCTTCAGCAGCGAGACGCTACTCGTCGTGTGGCGCCCCTTGGTTGTGACCGGTGCGGTCCGCAGCTCCAGGCCCGGCTCCACGGCGTTGATCAGTGCCGACTTGCCCACCCCGCTGTGTCCGGCCAACACGGTGCTTGAGTCCCGCAGGACCTCCCGCAGCCGGGGGATGCCCTCTCCCGTCGTCGCGCTGGTCAGAAGAACGGAGTAGTCCATCTCCCGGTACATCCGGGCGGCCTCAAGATGCTCCTCGCTGTCGCCGGCGAGATCGGTCTTGTTGATGCAGATGATGCACTCCAGGCCCTCGGCTTCGCCGGCGATGATGTAACGGTCGATGATGCCCAGCGTGAGAGGAGGCTGGCGCACCGAGGCCACGATCAGAAGCTGCTCGACGTTGGCTGCGATAACGTGCTCGACGCGGGGGTCATTCGGCAGCCGCCGTGAGAGTTTCGTCTGACGAGGGAGGACCTCCTCGATGATCCCTTCGTTCTGCTCGATGGGGCGGATGACGACACGGTCGCCTACCACGACGGGCTTCGACTGCCCGGTGTCGCTCTCCACAAGCCTGCCCCGGGCTTTGCACTCGTACGTCTTCCCCCCGGCATCCACTTCACAGAGGACGGAACGGATGCGCGTGACGGTGCCGGTCAGCTCCTCTGTCATACGCTGCTGTGCAGCCTCCGGCTGAGTTCGGTGAACAGGTTGTCCAGGGTGAGCTGGCGGTTGGCGTTTGCGCCGATTCGCTCGACTGCATCCAGAACGGCCCGTCCGCAGCCGAGCAACTCATCGAGCTCCGCGTCCGCGGCGCGCTGGCGTATCTGCGCCGCGGCGGCCTGGTTGAGCAGCTCGGACGCCGCCCGGCGGGCTGCGGCCAGGGCGAGGTCCCGGTAGTAGAGCGCGGCGCATTCGAGAAGCTCCTGCAGGCGGATCCGTGCTTCCGTGGCCGAGTCGGTGCCCGAGCCGGCGACCGCATTCAGCCAGTCGGACAGCTCGAAGTTGTCCCGCGTGGAGAGGTGACTCAACCGGTCCACCAGTTCCGCGTTGGTTTGGTGCAGATTCCTCTGGCGGAAGCCTTCTGCCGCTCCCGGACTTCCCCAACTGCGCAGGGCAAGCCAGCGGGCGTCCTCGGGTCCCACTCCGGCCTCCGTCAGGTCCTCCGCCACCGTCTCCGGGGGCAGGTTCCTGAACCTGATCAGGCGGCACCGGCTGAGGACGGTCTCCGGGACATCCCGCAGCGAGGAAGCCACCAGGATGAACAGGCAGTTGCCGGGCGGTTCCTCCAGCGTTTTCAGGAAGCAGTTGTACGCTTCGAGCGACATGCGGTCAGCGTCCGCAATGAGGAAGACCCGTCCCGTCCCCAGCACGGGCGTCAGGTTGGCCGCCTTCTGCAGGTCCCTGACCCTATTGACCGGCAGCAGTTGCCCTCCCTCCGGCACGGCGGCCCGGCGGTAGTCGGGGTGTTTCCCTGAGGCCATCTTGCGGCAACTTTCGCAGGCGCCGCAGTAGTCGTCCGGGGAGGGGCGATCCGCGCAGAGATAGACGCGGGCCAGCTCGTCGGCCGCCGCGAGGCGGCCGATGCCCTTGGAGCCCACGAAAAGGAGGGCGTGGGGTAACCTGTCGCTTCTGAGCGCGGCCCGAAGCAAGCGGACCACCTCAGGCTGAGCCGCAACGTTTTCGAACGCCATACTGCCTGCCGTTACTCCTGTATGAGTGCCATCACTTCGCCGACCTGCACCGTATCGCCCTCGGTGGTCCTGATGCTGCGCAGGCTACCTCCCGTCGGCGCTGGGATGGTGAACGCCGCCTTGTCGGTCACCATCTCCACGAGGTCCTGGCCTTCCTCCACGGTCTCGCCTTCCTCTACGTACCAGAACGAGACCTCGGCCTCGTCGGGTGCGTCGTCTCCGAGGGGTGGAAGCTTCACCTCGTAAGCCATTCTTCTTCCTCCAGTTCGCTAACGGTCAGGGCGGTCGGGTGCCCTCAGCAGTTGCTCGGCGACCTGAGCGGCCCTGTAGCTGCTCCGCACGAATGGGCCGCTGAGGGCGACTTCGAAGCCCGTCCTGAGGGCCAGCTCCTCCAGCCGTGCGAACCGTTCCGGGGGCACGAACTCGACGACCGGGTGATGTTCCTCAGAGGGGGCCAGGTACTGTCCCAGCGTAACGGCACGGCACCCAGCCCGGACCAGGTCGGTCAGCACCTCCCGTATCTCATCCTCCGTCTCGCCCAGGCCGAGCATCAGGCCGCTCTTCACACCCGGCACGGCCGGGTGTCGTGCCGCGCGAGCCAGCACACGCAGAGATCGCCTGTAGCCTGCCCCGGGCCGCACGTCTCCGTACAGTCCTGGCACGGTCTCGACGTTATGATTGAAGACGTCCGGTGCTGCGTCAAGCACCCGGTCCACGTCGTCCGGCCGGCCGAGGAAGTCCGGTGTCAGCACTTCGATCGTGGCGTCCGTCGCTTCACGTATGGCCCGGATGGCCGCCGCGAAGTGGCCGCTGCCGCCGTCGGGAAGGTCGTCCCGCGTGACGCTGGTGATCACGACGTGGCGCAGCTCAAGGCGCCGGATCGCTTCGGCAACCCGGCACGGCTCGTCGGGATCCGGTGGCGCGGGAGTGCCGCCCTCGACTGCACAGAAGCGGCAGTTCCGGGTGCAGACCGGTCCAAGGATCATGAACGTGGCCGTCCCCCGAGCGTAGCACTCGCCGCGGTTGGGGCAGCGGGCCGACCGGCAGACGGTGTTCAGGTGCAGCTCGGCCAGCAGCGACCGGACGCGCTGCGTCTGTTCGGCCGGAGGAAGTCGTTTCTTCAGCCAGGGCGGGAATCGGGTCGCCTTGCTCATGCCGTTGTCAGCCTGCTCTCGGGCACCGGGGTGATGCTCATGCCGAAATGCGTTGCGAAGGCCGCGGCGGCCCGGGCGGCCACCTCTTCCACGGGGGGAGTCTCGCCCGCCTCATGCTCCAGTGACGTCATCGTCACCTCCTGCAGACCGCAGGGGACGATGAGTCCGAAGCGGCTCAGGTCGGTCGTGACGTTGAGGGCCACTCCGTGGTAGGTGACCCATCGGCGCACGGCTATGCCGATCGAAGCGATCTTGCGCTCCTCCACCCAGACGCCGGTGTGCTCGGAGTCGGCGTGCGCCGGCACACCGCAGCTCCGGCAGACGCCGACCAGCCAGCTCTCCAGGTCGCGGAGGTACCGATGCAGATCCCGTCCCCGCCGCCCCAGATGGATAATGGGGTAGCCGACGAGCTGGCCCGGCCCGTGGTAGGTCACTTCCCCTCCCCGGTTGGTCTCGACCAGGCCGACACCCAGGGTCGCGAGCTGTTCCTTGCTGGCCAGAACGTCGCTGCGGTCGCCGGACCGGCCGAGCGTAATGACCGGAGGGTGCTGCAGGAGCACGAGGTAGTTGCGCCGGCCCCCGGAGGCCAGACACTCCTCCCGCAGAACCTGCTGCAGCCGGAACGCGTCGTCGTAGTCCACCAGCCCCTTCTGCAGCACCGTCAACGCCGGCCGTTGTGATTCGGCCACCGGATCAACCCCTCCAGTTTATGGGCATCCCGATCACGCCCTCGGCGGCTTCCTTCAGCGCCTCCGCCAGGGTCGGGTGAGCGTGTATCGTGTCCGCCATCTCCTCGGCGGTGCACTCCAGCTGCAGGGCGAGGGCGGCCTCGCCCAGGAGGACGCTTGCGTCGGGTCCGGCCATGTGGATGCCCAGGATCTGCCCCGTGCGCCCGTCGCAGACCATCTTCACCAGGCCCTGCGTTTCCCCGACGACGTGCGCCTTGCCGAGGGCACGGAAGGGGAACTTCTTGACCACCACCTGCTCGGTCTCTTCGTGCGCTTCTTCCTCGCTCAGGCCCACCACGGCGACCTCGGGGTGCACGAAGACGCAGGCGGGTGCCACGCGGTAATCCATGGCGGCGGTCAGGGCCCCGGTCGCGTGTGCGGCCGCCACCAGGCCCTCCTGGCTGCCCACGTGGGCGAGCATGGCCTGCCCGTTCACGTCGCCGATGGCGTAGATGTGGGGCCGGGAGGCCTGCATGTGTTCGTTGACCGGGATCTCGCCGCCTTCGCCCGGCTCCAGCCCGGCGTTCTCGATCTCCAGGCCCGTCACGTCGGGCCGACGACCGACGCAGACGAGCAGTTTCTCTCCGGAGACCTCGGTCCCGTCGGACAGACGGCCCCGCACGCCGCCGCTGTCCCTGTCCACCTGTTCGATCGTCACGCCCGTGTGGATGCGGACTTCCCGCCCCTTCAGTAGCTTCGTCACTTCGCGGGCGCAGTCCTTGTCCATCGCCGGCAGGAGCCGATCCAGCGCCTCCACGACCGTCACCCCCACCCCGCACGCCGTGTAGATGCTGGCGAACTCCAGCCCGATGTAGCCGCCGCCGACGATGACCACCGAGTCCGGGAGTTCATCCGCCGTTACGGCGTCCGCGCTGTCTATGATGGCTTCGTGGTCGAAGGGTAGCCGGGGCAGCTCCACCGGCCTGGAGCCGGTGGCAACCATGATCTTCGCTGCCGTCAGGCTGTCCGTGCCCCCGACGCGGAGCGTGTGGGGATCGCTGAAGGATGCCCGACCGCGGACCAACTCGACGTCATTGCCGGCCAGAAGCGCCTCTATGCCGCCGCGCAGCTTCTCCAGGACGGCATCGCGCCTGGCGGCCACGACGGGCCAGTCCACCTCGATCCGGCCGAGCTTGAGGCCTATCTCCTCTGCGCCCTCAAGCCGCAGAGCAGTGCTGGCCGTGTGCCAGAGCACCTTCGTGGGTATGCAGCCCACGTTCGTGCAGACGCCACCGAGCAGGCCCTTCTCGATCACGCAGGTCCTGGCCCCGAGCTGCGATGCACGGATGCCGGCCACGTAGCCGGCCGGACCGGATCCTATCACCGCCACGTCGAAGTCGTAGCCTTCGCTCATTCGCACCTCACTGGTTCAACACTGCGGGTTGCACACCAGGGCTCGATCCCGTTCAGCGCCAAGAACTCCATTCTAATGCAAGCCCCCCGACAGTCCAAACAGCCCCCGCCGGGAGAGCGCCGCTCGGGCGTCACGGTCGGTAGAAGACGTCGCTCACGGAGCGGTTGTAATGGATCCGGTTGATCGTCCGCGCCAGCGAGTCAGAGAGGCATTTCACCTCCACGAAGGGCAGCCGCCGGAAACCCTCGGTCTGGGGGATGCTGTTGGTGACCACCAGCTCGACGAGCCCGTAGCTCTCGTGGAGGTCCATCAGGCGCTCCCTTGCCTGCCCGACGCACAGGTTGTGGGAGACGCCGACCATCACCTCCTCGATTCCCTTCTCCCGTACCAGGGCGGTGGCCACGGCGTGGACGGTGCTCGCGCCGCTGATCATATCGTCGAGGATGATGGCCTTTCTCTTCCCCTGGAAGTCGCCGATGATGTCGCTCACCTCGGCCTCCTCCGGTTCCGGGCGGAACTTGCTGGCGATGGCGCAGTCGAGGTCGAGCGCGCGGCCGAAGTGGGTGACGAACTTGGAGGCGCCCACGTCGGGCGCGACGGCGATCACCTCCTCGCGACCCCGGAAGCGCTCGAACGTCTCCATGAAGAGCGTCAGGGGCTCCAGCATGTTGACGGGCATGCCGGCGTAGAAGCCGCGGATCTGCCCGCAATGAGGGTCCCAGGCGATCAGCCGGTCTATGCCCGCCTGGATGCTGAGGTCCGCCATCAGCTTGGCAGTGGTCGGCTCGCGCATGAACTTGGTGGGCTTGTCCTGCCGCGCATACGCCAGGTAGGGCAAGATGCCG
>JASFTU010000112.1:0-6535 GCA_050050635.1 Candidatus Brocadiaceae bacterium | reverse complement strand
ACTTCAGCCGGACCCCGTTCCCCAGGCGCTCCTGGAGGGCACCGCGGTGCAGCAGGGCCTGGGCGACACCCATGCCGACAGTGCCGCATCCGTAGAGTGCCACATTGCATTCCTTCACCGGCGACCCTCCCGAACGAGCGTTCCTCCCTTTGCGCACGGGAGCGGGGAACGTAAGAGTATAGGTACAGCCCCGCTAGGTGTCAATCGCGGCCCTCGTCAGCGCCGCCCGAACACCATACAGTCCAGTTCCGGGAAGGCGTCCTCCATCGCCTCGCAGAGGGTCAGATAGTGCGGGTCCACCCCTCCCGTCTCGGCCGCCCGAATCAGCGTCTCGCAACGGTCCGTGAGCTGCCCGAAACGCCGCGTCGCATATTCCCGGGCGGTGTCGGTGGAGACGAGGAAAGCCCAGTCACTCCCCTGAGCCAGCATCAGCTCGCGTGCCGCCTGATCCAGAGCGCGTCGTCGCAAGCCGTCGCCGGATGCGCGCGTCACCGCCTCAACCAGGCGCGACTCGGCCCGATGCAGGCGCGGGTACATCCAGTCATTCGAACCGTTCACCCAGGTCTCGAAATAGCCTCTATACCCCCAGCTCGAAGGAGCGGGGCGGCCGGCCTGCCGCCCGTCCGCCTCTTCAGCGTGGGTGCGCAGGAACTCGCCCGGCGTGACGCAGGTTAGCTCGGGGCACCGGGCGAGCTCCCGGAACACGGCCTCCAGGAAGGCCGGCCCTTCGAACCACCAGTGACCGAACAGCTCGGCGTCGTAGGGTGCGACGATGACGGGCATGACGTGCACGGCCTGCCGAACGCGGACGGCCTGCGCGGCCCGCTGTTGCACGAAGGACTTCGCGTGCCGTTCCGCCAGCCGGAACGCTGCGTCGGGCTCGTAGGGCTCCTTGCGGTCCAGCGGCACGTCGCCCGTGACACGGTGGTACTTGAACCCCAGGTAGCGGCGCTCACCCTCGGTGTGGAGGTACGGACCCACATAGTCCAGCGGCGCATCGTAGCCCAGATCGCGGTAGAATTCCCGGTACAACGCATCGCCCGGAAAACCCTCATCCGCGCTCCAGACCTGGCGACTGGACTCCACGTCCCGGCCGAAGGCGAAGCACCCCGACGGGGTCTCCAGGGGCCGGAAAACACCGAAGGCCGGCCGAGGATCGCCCAGCAGTATCCCGTGGGTGTCCAGGATGAAGTAGCGCATGCCACAGCGCGCGAGTAGGTCCTCGAGGCCGGGTTCGTATGCGCACTCGGGCAGCCAGAAACCGTCTGGACCGTGGCCGAAGTGTTTGCTGAAGTTCTGCAGCCCGGCCTCCACCTGTGCTGCCCTGCCCTGCGGCGTGCTCAGCAGCGGGAAGAGCGCATGCGTAGCGGCCGAACCGATCAGCTCCACGTTGCCGCGCTCCTCCAGCCTGCTGAACGCCCGCAACAGCCGCGAGCGGTATCGCCCGGCGTACGCCTCGCGCACGCGCGAGAAATGGTCCAGGTACATGCGCGCGGCCGGTTCAAAGGCAGTCCCCCTCTTCCTGCGGACCTCCCTCTCGGCCAGCTCGACCTGCCGCCGGAGGTAACGACGGCACCGCTCCTGCAGAAGCTCGTCGGAGAGCATCTCGCACAGCGTCGGGCTCAGGGACAGGGCGAACCGGAACGGTATTCCCTCGTGCAGAAGCCGTTCCATCACCAGCAGAAGCGGCACGTAGGTCTCCGCCACCGCCTCGTAGAGCCAGCTCTCCTCGAGGAAGTCCTCATGCTCGGGGTGGCGGACATAGGGAAGGTGGCAGTGCAGAACGAGAGCGAAGCAGCCTGTGGATTCGGGCTCAGCCATCCTGTTCCGTGGAGCGTCCCGGCGAAGCCGCCAGGTAGGGCTCGGTTGTCTCGTAGCGCAGCCCGGGCACGGCACGGTCGGGTTCGGATGGGCGGAGCTTCCGCAGACCGGGAGAGGTCACCTCCGGCCCGGGCCGGCCCAGGGGCGCCTCCAGCCGCTCCGTCCGGCAGATGGTTCGCCACGTCCCGCCAGCGGTGGCGGCCAGCTCGAAGCCGTACGTGCGCCCCGGCCGGACCTCGACGTAGCGGCCTCCCGCTTCGGGGTCGACCGAGATCCCCTTGCTGGTGCCCTCTGAGAGATCCAGCACGCGGAGCACCCACTCACAGTCCGGGCCAAGCTCCCGGAGTGCTTCCCGGCTCCGCACGCCCCCCAGGTCCCAGTACACGTAGACCGACTCCGGGTTCCGCAGAACCGCTCCGATGGTGTCCTCCCCGCCGGGAGGCGGAGCATCTGGGTGACCCGCTCGTCGGCGCTTGCCGCCTCCTCCGCTACCGGCCGATGCAGGCATCTGTAGACCTCCTGGTGTCAGGAACGGGGGAAGGGCATGCCCTTGGGCATCACGACTACGCCCCCCTCACTTATCCGAAAGTGGCGCCTGTCGCGCTCGGCCGCAACGCCCAGCTCCGCTCCCTCAGGGATCACGTTGTACTTGTCGATGATCGCCTTGCGGATGGTAGCCCCCCTGCCGACCACCGTCTGGTCGAGGATGATGGACCGATCTATGCGGCTGCCCACTTCCACGCGCACGTCCGGCCCGATGATGGAGTCGCAGACGTAGGCGCCGCTGACAATCGCTCCGTCGCCGAGCAGGCAGTTGTAGACCTCAGCGCGCGGGGCCTCCGGTGCTCCCCCGCCGAAGACCACCTTCGCCGGTGGCCGGCTCCTGGAATGGCTGCGCAGGGGCCATTCCTCGTCGTACAGATTGAACAGCGGCTGAACGCTTACCAGATCCATGTTGGCGTCCCAGTAGGCGTCCAGTGTTCCGATGTCCCGCCAGTATCCGCCCTGATAGCGATAGGCGAAGACCCGGTCGCCCTGCTCCACCATGGCGGGCAGAACGTTCCTGCCGAAGTCGTGCTCGCCGCCGGCCTTCGCGTTCTCAATGACGCGCTGCACCAGCGGCTCGGTGCTGAACGCGTAGATGCCCATCGAGCAGAGGCAGCTCTCCGGCCGGTCTGGAAGCGGGGTAGGTTCGTCCGGTTTCTCCACGAAGCTGCCGACCCGCATGCTCTCGTCCGTTGTCACCACGCCGAGCGTCCCGGCCGCTTCCTCCACGGGTTTCTCGATACAGGCCACGGTCACATCCGCCTCGGCCCGCGCGTGCGCCATCAGCATGTCGGCGTAGTCCATCCGGTACACGTGGTCCCCACCCAGAACAAGCACGTATCGGGGCCGCTGGTGCTCCAGGGTGTAGATGTTCTGGTAGATGGCATGGGCCGTACCCAGGTACCAGTTGGAGCTCATCCGCTGCTGCGGCGGGCGTATCTCGATGTACTCGTCGAGGGCCGGATTGAAGATGTCCCACCCGAGCCGGATGTGCCGGTTCAGCGAGTCGCTCTTGTATTGGGTAAGAACGTAGACCCGGCGCAACCCGCTGTTGAGGCAGTTGCTGAGGGTGAAATCGATGATACGGTACGAGCCGCCGAAGGGCACGGCCGGCTTGGCCCGGTCCTTGGTGAGCGGGTACAGCCTTTCTCCCGGCCCCCCTGCCAGGATCATCACAAGCGTATCCCTGCGCAGCTCGGACGGTTCGACCACGGCTCCTCCTCAGTGCGTCTTCTCTCTTTTCTCCAGCGCGCGCCGGATGGCGTCCTTCAGCGGCGTCAGGTCAGAGGACTTCAGCACGTAAGCCTCCGCTGCCCAGCTCATAAAGCTGTCCTGGTACTCGCTGTAACCCGTGTTGATGATAACCGGGATGTCCTTGTTGTCGCCGAGTATCTTGGACATGGACTCGATGCCGTCCATCTTCTCGGGCAGGTTGATATCCATGATGACAAGGTCCGGCTCGTGCTCCCGGGCCATCTCGATGGCGGTCCGGCCGTCGCCGGCGCACAAGATTTCGTAGCCTTCCTCTTCCAGCTCCTGCTGATACAGGAGGCGGATGTTCTCTTCGTCCTCAACCAGAAGAATCTTCGCCATCGGTCGCTGCCCCTTCCTGTTGCGCGTCGCCAACCGCCAGTGACACTGTGAACCGCGAGCCGACCCCGAGCCCGCTCTCGGCACGGATGTCCCCCCCGTGCTGCCGGACGATCCGCCGGGAGACACTCAGGCCGAGGCCCACTCCCCCGATCTTCGTCGTAAAGAACGGGCTGAAGAGGTTCTCCAGAACGTCTTCCGGCATCCCGGGGCCGTCGTCCGCCACCGTTAGCGTCACGTACATGCCCTGCCTGGCCGTCTCCAGCGACAGGACTCCCCCTTCCTGCTGATCTTCCATCGCCTCAACCGCGTTCTTGACGAGATTGAGCACCACCTGCTTCACCATCTCCCCGTCGGCATGGATTTGCGGCAAGTCATCCTGCAGTCGCAGCTCCGCCTCCATGTTGCTCTCTTCGATCTGGGGCTGGAACTGGTGCACCGTCTCCTGCACGATTTCGTTCAGCGAAATCGTCGTCTTGTCGGGCCGCAACGGCCGCGTGTAGTCCAGCACGTTCACGAGTGTTCGCTCCAGCCGGCGCGCTTCTTCGTAGATGATCCTTGCGTTGCGATGCGTCACAGAGCCTTCTTCATGGCGACGGGTTATCGAGGAGGCGAACCCGCCGATGGTCGTCAGCGGGTTGCGGATCTCATGGGCCAGGTGCCCGGCCATGCGGCCCACGCTGGCCATGCGCTCCGCCTCGATGAGTTTGTCCCGCGTGCGCCGCAGCTCGGCAAGCTGCTCCCTTATCCGCTCGTAGGCGCGCGCGTTGGCAATCGCCAGCGAAGCCTGCCGCGAGAACATCTCCAGCAGTTCCACCTGGTAGCGGTATATCGGGTTACCGGAGTACTTGTTGTCCGCCAGCATGACTCCGAGCGGTTCATCCTGCACGGCCAGAGGGACGCACACGAACTCCTCGAGTTCCAGCGTTCTTCTGACCTCCTCGCCGACCTGGGGGTCCGAGCGGGCGTCGCCCACGTGGGCGGCCGTCCCACTTCGCAACGTGCTTGCCAGTGTGTTGGGACCCCGGAATGGCAGCCGCAGGGAGCGGACCCGGTCAGCCAGGCGCCTGTCGCTGGCCGACGGCTCCGCCGCACCGGCCAGCTCGTCGATCGTCTGCTGCTCGCGCTCCAGGTCCTGCCAGATGCGCCGGGCATCCTCGGCGGAGACCGGTCCCACCGCCATCCGACCTTTCAGATGTTCCTTGGACTCGTCCAGCAGCAGGATGAAGGCCCGGTTGAACGCGATGGCGTGGCCCGCCGTCACGCAGGTCAGCACCAGGTGCAGGACCCTGTCCAGGTCCAGCGAAGTCACCACCTTCTCGGTCAGCTTGCTGATGAGGCGCATCTGCTCGGTCTGCCGTCGCTCGTCGGTTATGTCAAGGCTGAGCACCACCAGGCGCGTCCTGCCGTACTCGATCGGCGTGAAGACCTGTTCGTAGCAGTGCCACTGCCCGCCGCGGTCGGTGAACTCATGTATCCGCGTCTGAGGTTGACCGGCCGCCGCAGCCCGCATCGCCGGGCAAAGGTCGTCGGCTTCGCGCCCGCAGAGGTAGGCTTCATGGCAGCTCTTGCCGTAGTCCTCCGGTCCCAGGCCAAACCATTCCATCAGGGTGCTGTTGGCCCACTGCAGCTTCAGGTCCTGGTCGAACAGGGCCAACCCGGCTCCCATAGCGTCAACGACCAGTTGCAGCGTGTCCCGCTCCCGGCGTAGCTGCTCCTCGGCGCGCTTCTGTTCGGTGACGTCCACCAGATATGAGGTGAAGCCGACGTGCCTGCCACCCTCCTCCTCCAGGGGCACCCGCGTCTCCTTGATCACACGCGGCGTGCCGTCTTTCCGCAGCCACCTGCGCTCGCGCGTCAGCCTACCCTCGCGAAGACACTCCTGAAGCATTGCCTGGAGGTCGTAGGGCTCCTCGGCGAAATCGGCGGGCGTCTTCCGGCCCACCACTTCCTCGGCCGTGTAGCCCAGCAGCTCCTCGCAGCTCGGGCTCCAGTGCGTGTAGACGCCGCGGGTGTCCACGCTCGTGATCCCCACGGCCGTGCTGCGCACGATGTTGGCCAGCTGACGGTGCGCCTGCTCGATCTCGTATCGATCGCGTGCACGCTGGTCGATCATGCGGGCGTTCAGCAGGGCAACACCCAGATGCGGAGCGACGTGCTCGAGGGCGGCAATCTCGCTCTCCGGGAAGTCCTCCTCCCTTTCCGACAGCAGGTGGATGACGCCCACCACCTCCTCGCCCCGCTTGATCGGCACAGTGAGCTCGGTGCGAACGCGGTACTCCTCCTCGAACGCGATCAGCCGTCGCTCGTCTTCTTCCAGATCGACGGCGCGGATGGTCTGGCCGGACTCGGCGCAGATGCCGATGAACCCCTCCCCTATCTTCTGGCGATAGCCTGCGGGTCGGTAGAGCCGCTCCCGTCCCGCCTCTGCGACCAGCACACACTCGCCGGCCTCCCGATCAACCCAGAACAGCGAGGCGTCGAAGTAGTCACGGAAGTCCCGGAGTGCCTCAACGACGCCCTCCAGCAGGGCTTCGCGTGTGGGAAGCTCCAGCAGGGACCTGCCGATGCGCGCTAT
>JASFTU010000111.1:0-6548 GCA_050050635.1 Candidatus Brocadiaceae bacterium | reverse complement strand
CTGCAGATCGAGGAAGTTCTCGTTGGCCTTGATGTCGGGGTATTGCTCGGCAACGGCGAACAGCGAGCGCAGTCCGCCCGTCAGCGCGTTCTCCGCCTCGCCCTGCTGGGCGGGGCCCACGGCCTCTGCCGCGCGGCTGCGCAGGCGGGCCACTTCCGGGAAGAGCCGCTGCTCGTGCTCGGCGTAGCGTCGGACGACCTCCTCCAGGCGGGTGACCAGGTCGTAGCGTCGCTTCAACTGCACGTCGATGCCGCTCCATCCCTCCCGGACCATGTTCCGCAGTCGGATGAGCCGGTTGAACGTGACCACGCCCCAGAGCAGCAGCACGCCGGCAGCGATGCCTGCCGCCAGGTACATAGCGCACTCCCATCGAAGGGTACGCGCGGGCCCGCCGAGCACACGATTCAGCCCGCGCGGTCTATCCGCCGCCGCCCGCCGGGGCGGTCGGCATCCAGCCCTGGGTCAGCACGATGGTGATGACCACCACCAGCGCGACCAGCAGGAGCACCCAGATCATCAGGGCGTTGCGGGACGCCTTCTTCGCTTTGTCGGCCTGCCACCAGGTGCGCGGGCGGATGCCGTGGGCCAGGAAGGTCGCCACGCCCGAGAGGTTCACGCAGATCAGGTTGGTCACGAACAGCAGCCCGGCGCCCAGAGCCATGGTCCACTGGGCGGAGCCCAGCGTCAGGCCAAGCGCCACCAGGGGCGGCAGGAGAGCCACCGCCACCATCACGCCCACCAGCGCCGTGGAAATGCCGGTCGTGAACGCCAGGGCGCCCGCGCTGCCGGCCGCCAGGGCGAGCACCACGTCGGCAAGGCGCACCCGCGAGCGCAGCATAAGCTCGCCGATCTGCGGGCTCACCGGCTCATGAAGGGCGAGCGAGAGTATCAGCCCGATCAGGATGGACAACGCCAGCGCCGCCCCGATCCCGACCAGGTTCGTCTTCAGTGCCCGACGGCCGAGTGCGCTGTCCCCGAGCGTGGTGGCGAATGCGACGGCCATGTTGGGCCCCAGAAGGGGCGCGATCACCATTGCGCCAATGATCACGGCCACGTTGTTGCGCCACATGCCGATCGCGGCAACGACGCTGGACAGGGCGATCATCGCCAGGAAAACCCGGGTGAGCTGAGCGGATGCCGTTATGTCGGCGTACAACTCCTGGCGGCTGATGCGCGTCGGAAGGGCCTTCGGGGACTCCTCGAACGGCGCCTGAGCGGGCGGCTCCGGCGGCAGTTCGGGGCGGGGGAGAGCGGCCTGCACGGGGAGGAGCAATATGCGGAAGCCCTCCATCCCCCCGTAGTTGCTTTCCAGATGATCGAGAACGGCCTCCGCCTGCTCGGCGGGCATCAGGATCTTGACGATGACCTGATCCTCCAGCAGGCGGTCATGCCAGAGCCCGAGCGGCTCGTGCTCCTTGACGACCTCCTCTATCTCGTGCCGCTTCTCCTCCGGGCAGACCATCTCGATGAGGCGGAGCGCCATGGCTCGTTCCCCTGCGGGTGCCCCGGATAGGGTTCCGCGGTAGTGTAGGCGGACGGGCGGGGCGTTTCAAGAAACGGTGCCGGGGGAAACGTTTGAACCTGGGGCGCACTCGCGGCACTACATACTTGCAGTTTAGTTGCACTTCTGCTATCCTGACCCGTCGCCGCGAGCACGAGAGGCACATGCAATGGACAACCCGATCTGGCGAGAGCTGAAGTCGCACGCCCCGTTCACGCTGTTCGGTGCCGTGACCGCGATTGCCCTGACGTTTGTGCTGGTCCTGACCCGCGTAGAGCTGCACGCGCTGAAGCCCTTCTTCGAGGGCTTCCACGCCGTTCACGTGCTCCTGAGTGCCATCGTCACGACGGCCATGTACCGCCGCTACCGCCCGAACCTCATCGCGTGCGTTCTGATCGGCTACCTCGGGTCGGTCGGGATCGCCACGCTCAGTGACGTGGTGTTCCCCCACCACGGAGGCGCTCTCATACTGAAGGCCACCGGGGCCGACGTGCACATGCACTTCCACCTGCCGGTGATCGAGATGTGGTGGTTGATCAATCCGGTGGCGCTGGTCGGGATCGGCATTGCGCTCTACCGGCCGACGACCAAGGTGCCGCACAGCGGTCACGTGCTGCTCAGCACGTGGGCCTCGCTCTTCTATCTGTTGACGAACGCGCCGGAAAGCGTCCGATGGCTGCCGCTTCTCCCCCTGGTGCTGGTGGTGCTGTTCGTCGCCGTGTGGTTGCCCTGCTGCGTGAGCGACATCGTGTACCCCCTCCTGTTCGTGGGCAAGCAGGGACGGGTTGAGGAGCACCACGAGCATGGCTGAAGATGCAGGCCGGGCGTTGAGGGCTGCAATCGCTGATGGCGATGGTCGGTTTCGCCCTCAGGGCGCCGACGAACCGGACTGCTGGGGCACGGGCGGGCCCAGGAACGGCTCGACCACGGCCCCCATCGCGTCCACGGGCACCCTCACTCGGTGTTCCAGCACGTTCTGGTCCCTGACGTAGGCGGCCATGCCTACCGGCTCACCCCCTCGGAACTGGAAAAGCGGCATCGTCAGCGGCATGCCCGACTCCTGCAGTACCCGTCGGAACAGGCGGACATACCAGTTCGCGACCTCCCCGAGGGAGAGCACGCCCATGGCGACCGGCTCGGGCGGCGCGTCGGTCAGGGCGCCGGACAACTTCTCGGAGCCGGCTACGGAGGGCGTTGTCCCGTCGATTGCTCGCTTGAGGGCATCCAGCGCGCCGGGGCCTGCAGTGACGAGGAAATCGCTGCCTACGATGGCGCTGTACATTAGCAGTTCCTCCCCGTACACCGCATCAAGGGACGCCTTCTGGGCTGCGGCTGCGCGCTGCTGTGCGGCGTTCAGCCCTTCCTCCTGGATCTCCCACCGGAAGCGCCACTCGCTGATGGTTGAGCCGGCGTGCGTCGCGTAGCCGGACGTGAACTCGGTCGTGGTCCTCATGAGCGGAGTGGTCTGCAGCTTCGCCAACCGGGGGAGTTGTTCGGGCATCTGCCCCATCAGCTCACGTGCTCCAGCGGGATCGGACAGCTTCACCGCCTCGGCCAGGAACAGCGGCCCCCGCTCGGTGCTCGAGACGGCCAGCGCCATCTCATCCCCCATGATCTCGCTCCACTGCCCGAACGAGCGGACCATCTTCTGCACGGTTTCGTCGTCGGCCCCCTCGGGAGGAAGCAGCTCCCTGACCCAGCGGGCCCACCACTCACCCAGAGGGCTCAGGTCCCCCATCCGGAGCCCGAGTGCGAACATCGAGTCGACGGGCATGTACTCCAGCAAGCGGAACTCGCCGGGGGTGATGCTTCGCGCATAACGGTCCAGCCCGGTATCGGCGACCGGCTCCAGCCAGCTCGTCGCAACGATGGCGTCGCCTGTGAGGCTGAGCTGGCCGCTGAGAGTGTCGAGCTGCCCGGCGAGGTCCTCCAGCATGTCCATGCTTGCCTCGACGTTCCGGCGCCGCCCGGCTCTCGGGGGCGTTGCCGCAAGCGCTTGACGCCTCAGCTCCTCGAACGGGTCGGCGCCGGTCTCCTTCAGGCCGCTCAGCAGGTCCTGCAGCCTGAGCACCGCTCCGAGGTCCTCCTCGAAGATGGGCTCGGCGGGCAACCGACCCTCCTGGACCAGGTCCCGCGCGGCTTTCACGGCTGCCGCTGCCTGCCCCATGACCACCTGCTGACCGACGGTCGCCAGGAAGAGCAGCCGGCCGGGCTGGCCGCCCTGCGGCGAGGGTGCGTAGGGCAAGCCGGACTCGCGGTAAGCCAGAAGCCCTTCCCGGTCCTCCCCCTCGGCTCGAGTGAGCGTGAGGCTGTCCAGGTAGAGCGCCGGATCGGTCACCGAGAACACGAGCACGGACGCATGGTGCGCCGGAGGCGCCATCCGGAGCAGGCGAAGCGGCTGCGCCATGTCCACGCTCCCGGGGTTCATGGTGTGCAACCAGCCCATGGCCATGCCTGCGCTCAGCGAAGGCATGGCCAGATTCGGGTGAATCTGGAGCGCCAGTTCCTGCAGGCGCGGTCCGAGCGAGGCCATCTGACGGACCTCGACGGCGGCGACGACGGTGTCGGGCAGCTCAGCCGTACGCGGCCGGGCCATCGCAGCGCCCGCCACCCAGGCAAGCGCGACGGCACAGAGCAGTCCTGTTTTCTTCATTCCCTCCCCCTGGATCCGGTTGGAGTAATGCCGCAGGCGACTCATCCGAAGCCTAACACAACGCCCCCTTCCCTTCAACAGGTGGGCTCTCCGGAGCTTCTGGGACGGACGAGGATGTTTGTAACGGGCTTCCCCCTTTCTTATAATGGCCGCGCGAATGGAGGCGTCAATGGGGCAGCGGATACCGGCCAAGTTCGGCAAGTGCGTGGTGGAGAAGCAGCTCGCCCAGGGAGCCACCGCGCTTGTCTTCCTGGCGTGTCACGAGGGGCTGGGCATTGAGGTGGCCGTGAAGGTTCTGCGCCGACGGCTCTCGGAGAGCAGGCCCGAGTACGCCGAACGTTTCCTGCGTGAGGCACGGATGGCAGCGCGCCTGGAGCACCCCAACCTGGTGCGCGTGATCGACTGCGGCATCGAGTCCGGATACCACTACATGGTGATGGACTACGTCAGCGGGCGGAACTGCATGCAGATGATCCGCAAGCGCCGCGACGCGCTTCCCTGGCGGGACGCCACCGAGGTAGTCCGGCAGGCCGCCCTGGGACTCTCCTACGCGGCCGACAAGGGCATCATCCACCGGGACGTGAAGCCCAGCAACATCATGATCGACCAGACGGGCCGCGTGCGCGTCACGGACCTGGGCCTGGCCAAACTCACGGTGAAGGGCGTGGCGGAGCTGACGCAGGAACTGCACACGGTCGGCACGCCGAACTACATGAGCCCGGAGCAGATACGCTGCCCGGCCCGACTCGACCATCGCGCCGACATCTATTCCCTGGGCGCCACCTACTACCACCTGGTGACCGGCCGTCCACCGTTCGTCGGCGACAATCCGATGGACGTGGTCAGCCGGCATCTGACCGAGCCGCTGACCCCGCCCTATAAGCTCAACCGCGACCTCCCCGCAGCCGTCTCCCAGGTCATCGCCAAGATGATGGCCAAATCCGCCGAGAAGCGGTACCAGAAGTACGAGGCCCTCTGCGACGACCTGCAGAATCTGCTGGAAGGCAAGAAGGTCAGTGCCCGCAGCTTCGAGGAGACCTACCAGGCCACCGCGCAGGACAAGGAGCTGTTGGATTTGCTCCAGCAGCTCAGCGTGGGGACGGCGCTGGACGAGGACGAGGAAGGCGCCGCGGAGGAAGCCGTCGAGGTCGCTGGGGACGAGAAGGAGGCCGGGAGCAGCTCCGCGCTGGTGGCACCGTTCGATGAGTCCGACCTCGTCCCGTACAGCCCGCCCGCAGAAGAGGACAGCACCATCCTCCGCCGACGGCCCTTCGGCCAGGACCGCGCCGTGTTCCTGGTGGTTGTGCTGGTGATCTTCGGCGTGATCGGTGTGCTGGCCGTCGCGCTCTACGCCATCCTATCGGCCCGCTGAGCGCCTATGCCCGCCACTCAGAGTACTGCTCCTGGAGCCTGCGCACCGCCAGCGGGTCGAGGGGGTCCTCGGTCCGGGCGTTCCATTCCAGCAGGCGCAGCTTCATCCCGGTCTTGACGTCCTCGCAGTCGGGCCGACCCGCCAGGTTGTGCCACTCCTGCGGGTCCTCCTCCAGGTCGTAGAGCTCCTCTTCCCCGGTGACATACCAGATGTACTTGTAGCGCCGATCCCGGAGCATCTTGGTGAAGTCGCCCGGAACGTTGAAGGAGGCGGTCCAGCCCAGCAGATGCTCGGGGTCCTCGTGGTGTTCCTCCCACTCCCCTATGAACGAGGGATAATCGGGATAGGGGTTGGACAGCCACGGAGGGCAGATCTCGGCGTGCACCTCGCCCCTGTGGCTGTCGGCTTCGCCGCGGAGGTAGGGGAGGAAGGAATGGCCCTGGACGCCGTTCGGCACCTCCACCCCCATCAGGTCCAGCAGGGTGGGCATCACGTCCACCTCCTCCACGAAGGTCTCCGTCACAGCGGCGGGCTCCAGCCGACCGGGCCAGCTCATGAAGAAGGGGACGCGCAAGAGGCAATCCAGCAGGACCAGGTCCTTCTTGCACATCTCGTGCTCGAAGCAGAACTCCCCGTGGTCGCTGGTGAACACGACGATGGTGTCTCTGTCCAGGCCCAGCTCATGAAGCTTCTCCAGCACGCGGCCCACGTTCTGGTCCACCCAGGAGATCATGGAGTAGTACACGGCCATGAATCGCCGCTTGTCCTCATCGGCGGCCACGTCGGCGCCGGAGGCCCGCTGCTTGATCTTGAACCGCCGGGCTTTCTCCTCCAGTTCCCCTTCCCGGGTCGGGTGCAGCCGCATCTCCTCCAGGGGGTAGATCTCCTCGTACTTCCTCAGGGCGATGTGCGGCGCGTGGGGATCGGAAAACGACAGGGCCAGGCAGAACGGGCGGTCCGGGGGACGGTTTTCCAGGAACCTGATGGCCGAGCTTGCCTTCACGTAGGGGCGCGTGCTCTCC